>JAUYEO010000071.1 GCA_030689795.1 Desulfobacterales bacterium
AGACAACGAGATCGGCTTCCAGCCATTTGGGAAAAAGTTCCCTTGTCATATCGTCTTTGTGAATACAACGCCCGGGGGTCTTTGTCCAGCAAGTGAAGCAACCGATGCAATTTTTGATTTTTTTCTCGCGCAAGTTCACAACATCGACCTCAGCTCCGGTATCGCGCATACCTTTTACAAGATGATTGAGCATCAGCTCGGTCTTGCTCTGACCGCCGACACGGGGACTGGAATTAATGGCAAGTATTTTCATGCTGTTCTCCGTTGATATGTTGATTGATCTGCCGATATTCTTTCATAAACAAAGAAATCCGCCGGAGCGTAACGATCGAATGGATTGACTGGTTGGCATTTTTAATGAATACCGAGTTGAATTTTAACGGCTTCCTCAACTTTGCGCATGTCCTCTTCTGAAATAACCCCGGCAAGTTTAAAAAGTCTTAACTTGCTTACAGTGGCTAATTGATCCGCCATAGCCTTGCTTTCTTTACCTTCAAAAGACAATATCGCCTCACTGGGATAGAGACGATCCGTTTTACTCGTGAGAGGAACAACTTGAACTCTATTGAGGAATTTATTTGATGCGTCATTGCTTATTATAATGGCAGGACGCTTCTTTTTAATTTCCCCGCCAATAGAAGGATCGAAATTCACCCACCAGATCTCACATCGCTTCATGATCCATATCCTTAAAGGTATTTTCGGCCCATTCCAGAGCTTCATTCTCTCGATTTTTATCTTTTGACATCTCGGCGTAGGCTGATTCATAATTAGGACGCACAACGTGAGGACGAACTATTTCCTGAACAAATCTGCTGATCTTTCGCGGCCCAATTATTTTATGGAGTCCAATATATACTTCTTCATCTACGGTTATTGTTAATTTTTTCTGCATAGCACACCTCCTTTACACGTGTACTATACGTGTAGCTGTTTGGCATGTCAAATAATACTTTTTGTTCATGATCAATGCGGTTGAGCGGAACCAAACCACGCGCATTCCCTCAACAAGATGATTAAGCATCAGTTCGGTTTTGCTCTGACCGCCGACACGGGGACTGGAGTTAATGGCAAGTATTTTCAAGCTGTTCTCCGTTTCAGTATCCGCTTTAATACTTTATCTTTAGCATCTTCATGGCTTATTCCTACCCCTTTTCCCTGCTGCCCAAGAGATGTCAGAATATCTGATAAAAGGTCGATTTTCTCTTGCATGGCTTCAAATTCATTCGCATCTATCAGAACAGAGACACTTTTCCCGTTCTGAGTTATTACCACTGGTCTTTTGGTGTCCTGAACTTGTTTTATGAAAGTTGCCATGCCATTTCTGACTTCTGACAAGGGCCTGATGTCTTGATCAATTTTAAACTTTTGAACATTGCACCTCATTAGGTTTTTATTCAGTAAATTATGGCGTACACGTTATGGTGCATGCATAATATTAAATTTCTGGCAGGGCATAACGCTAAGATCAGCTATAGTCGGATTTTCCAGTGATTGGTTTTATCGGCTTGTTGGCTGATTCTTCAGGGTTTTGTCTCAAATTTACGTTTCAATATTTCGTAAATTTCTCTTTGTTCGAATTTTGGGAGCTTTCTTGTTTTTGCTACGATGTTTAGAGCGGTTTCGCTGGGTGGCTGAACGTTTGCCCTGCCTTGATTGCAAGCAGAACACAAGACCCGGAGATTGTCCTTGTCCCCGGCACCACCTTGGCTTATGGGAATTATGTGATCAATATGTAGCCTTACCTTACGTTGCGGATTAAAAGGATCGGTGTCGCCCGGACCGGCCCCGCAAAGCTGGCAGGTGAACCCGTTGCGTTCGAGGATCTCGATTCGTATTTGAGGGCTGATGGTTCGTGAAATGACCGACTTCTGGTCAAGGGTTTCCAATATGTACTCGCCGGGCTTCAAGTCCGCTCTGTCTATGTGAGTTTTTATCTGAAACCCTTCCTCATCGCGTAGCTCTCGTATTCGGCGACCGTACTCGCTGATACCGGCAACCTTGCGAAGTTGTCGGGTCGTCAAAACCTTTCCGACATTGGATAGGAAATGTTCTCTCAGCTTGTCTCGTGCACCCATAGCTACTCCTTTTCAGCAAACCGGTGAAGGCGTCTCATAAGAGCGGTTTCATCTTTTGTTTGACATTGCCAAATAACGAGCACAGACCAACCTTCTTTCTTCAATTCGCGGAGGTTCCGTCGGTCTCTTGACATATTCCCATCGATCTTTTTATCCCAGAAAACACTGTTAGTTTCCGGCCTTGCCGCTCTTGAACAACTCTTATGCCCATGCCAGAAACAACCGTGGACAAAGATCGTTTTCTTTTGTCCTCGAATCACCATGTCGGGTGTGCCGGGTAATTGCTTTACATTTCCCCGAAACCGTATTCCGAGCTTTCTAAGGTAACGCCGTACCAACTTCTCGGGTAGAGTATGACGACCTTTGATGCTCGCCATAATCTGCTTGCGTTTTTGTTCCGTAAATCTGTCCATCCGATGTCTCTTTCCTACTCATAAACAGGGAAAGAACGCAGTCCGCCACTCTGGCTGCGAGCATTGGCGGAACGGCATTACCTATCTGTTTGGCGATCTCAATTTTAGTTCCAACAAATCTGAACGAGTCGGGGAATGACTGGAGCCGTGCTGCTTCGCGATGTGTGATAGGGCGGTGTTGGCGCGGATGCAGGTAGCGCCCTTTTTCCGGCTTGAAAAACTCGGTGCGTATGGTGAAGGCGGGTCTATCCCACCAAAGTCTTCCGAAAAGGTCGGTGCCGCCCTGTGTTTTGCGAATCCAGCAAGGGGGCGTGATTTCGGGTGCGCGCCTTTGAAGATCAAAACGGTTCATTCCTTCTTCGGGAATTGTCTTGTATCTCTCCAAGCTCAAGGGTGTCGGCGTTCTTCCGAAGTGCAAATCCAAAGGCGGCTGTATCTGTCGGATTTCCGTGCCGACCGGTTTAGGGAGGTCACCTATTGCATCCCGAACTGTCCGCCAAGGCTTTGCCTTTGAAATTTGCTTATTGAATTCGTCGGTAAAAAGAAGGCCGGTCTCCAGCCCTGCGGGTCTTCGATGCGTTTTCTTGGGCGGGAAAAATTTTGATGGATCGGTAAATTTGCAACCGACAATAAATGCCCGCCAGCGTGTTTGAGGGACGCCGTAATCGGCAGCACAGAGTTTCGCCCACGATAACTTGAAACCGAGTGATCGGGCAACTTCGACTATCTCGTCATGTTCCTCTGAGCCAAGCAATTGGGGAACGTTTTCCATAATAAAAACTTGTGCGCCGGTATGTTCCACAATTTGGAGATAAGGACGCCAAAGCTGTTTTCTGGAGTCGTCCTTCCGTTGTTTATTTAGAAGGCTGAAACCTTGGCAGGGTGGTCCTCCGATAACCACATCGGCTTTCGGTATTTCATTAATACGATTTTCAACTATTTCCAGTATATCGTCGGTTGTGCAGTGACATCCGAAATTGGCCGCATACGTTTTTGCAGCATAAGGGTTAAAGTCGTTTGCCCAGACGGGTACAAATACCTGTCCGAAGAACTGTGAAAAACCAAGTGTAAGGCCGCCTGCGCCGCATAACAGGTCTACCAGTCTATAACTGGGGCCGGCAGCGCGTAGTAATCCTGCCT
>JAUYEO010000271.1 GCA_030689795.1 Desulfobacterales bacterium
AAAGAGTTGTATCTGCGGGAGCCCCGGTTTCGCTTTCAAATATAAAATGCTTTTCCTCCATGCTCACCGACAAAGCCGAAATTCACACCCCGTACGGAGCCACGGAGGCTGTTCCGGTAATATCGATCGGAAGCAGGGAGATCCTCTCCGAAACAGGGAGGTTGAGCGAGCAGGGTTATGGAATCTGCATAGGAATTCCCTTAAACGGAATATCTGTGCAGATAATAAAGATTACAGATGACCCGATAAATGAATGGTCGGATGATATTATTGCAGCAGACGGCGAGGCCGGTGAAATAACGGTCAAGGGCGATCTTGTCACAAGGCAATATTTCGAAAATCCCGGAGCCGACGCGCTTTCAAAAGTAAAAGACGGAACCTGGTTCCGGCACAGGATGGGGGATCTCGGCAGAAAAGATGAAAAAGGAAGGATCTGGTTTCTTGGCCGGAAAAGTCACCGTGTCATAACGCCGGACGGGACTCTTTTTACAATTCCATGCGAGGCCATATTCAACAATCATCCGGAAGTCTTCAGAAGCGCCCTTGTAGGAATCGGGAAAAAACCGAATCAGATACCGGTCATCTGCATTGAGCCTGAAAGCGGGGTAAATACCGATGAAACAAAGCTTGAAAAGGAACTTCTCGCGATTGCCGGAAAACATGAATTGACAAAAGATATTAAAATAATCCTTTTTCACAAATCATTCCCGGTTGACATCAGGCATAACTCCAAGATCTTCCGGGAAAAGCTCTCTATATGGGCTGAAAAACAGATTAAAAAATGTGACGGAAAGTAATTCATGTCTCTTAAATCTCCACGAAAAGTTCTTGTTACCGGGGGCGGCGGATTCCTCGGATATGCAATTTCTAAGCTTCTTTCAGAAAGAGGAGACCGTGTAACGAGTTTTTCAAGAAGATTTTATCCTGAACTTGAACCGTTTAATGCGGAGCAGATCCGGGGCGATATAAGCGATAAAAAAGCCGTAGAAAATGCCTGTAAAGGAAAAGAGATCGTTTTCCATACCACGGCAAAAGCCGGGGTGTGGGGCGATTATAAAGAATATTTCAGAACCAATGTGGAAGGAACAATAAATGTAATTGAAGGATGCCGGAGACACGATGTTTCTTATCTGGTCCACACAAGTTCCCCGAGCGTTGTTTTCGATGGAAATGACATGGAGGGCGCCGATGAATCGGTTCCGTATCCAAAGGTTTTCCACGCCCATTATCCGCAGACAAAAGCAATAGCGGAACAGCATGTTTTAAAAGCTTCCATGTCCGGTCTTAAAACAATCATATTGAGGCCGCATCTCATATGGGGCCCGCGTGACAACCATCTTGTCCCGAGAATAATAAAAAGGGCAAAACGGCTCCGTATAGTCGGAAACGGGAAAAACATGGTTGATACAATTTATATAGACAACGCGGCATACGCGCATATCCTTGCAGCCGATTCTCTTGAAAAAAACAATGCCCTTTCGGGAAAAATATACTTTATCAGCCAGGGGAAGCCTGTGCCCCTGTGGGAGATGGTGAACAATATTTTAAAGGCCGGTGGACTTCCTCCGGTCACCCGCACAGTAAATCCGAGGGTTGCCGAGCTTGCGGGCGCTTTTCTTGAATTTTTATATTGGATGCTTAATATCAGAAGCGAACCGCCCATGACAAATTTTGTTGCAAAAGAGCTTGCAACTTCCCACTGGTTCGATATAACCGCTGCAAAAAGAGATCTCGGATATGCTCCGATAGTCTCAACTGAAGAAGGACTCAAGCGCCTTGAAGAATGGCTGAAAAACACAAATTTAAAAGGAGCAGGAAGATGAAGCTTACGGATGTCTTGCCGCTTGAAAAGTGGATTGAGCTGGAAAAGGAAATAAACCGGCGATCAGGTCTGAACGCCTCTGTTTTTGATATCAACGGAATCCGGATAAGCGATTTCCAGAAATGGCCCAACAGGCTCTGCCCGGTCATCAAGGCAAATGACAAGGGACAAAGCTACATATGCGCTGTTGCTCACATGAATCTTGCGGCACAGGCAAAACAAACCGGAAAAGCAGTTAAGGAAGAGTGTGATGCGGGACTAGTCAAGATAGTCTTTCCCATATTTGTATCGGGCGAGTTCCTTGGCGTGGTTGGAGGATGCGGGCTCTTGCTTGACGATGCTGAAATCGATACATTCTTCATAAATAAAACAACAGACATTGAGGAAGAAAAGCTTGATGATCTTTCAAATGATATAGGAAAGATAACCTCACAACAAGTTGAAGAGACAGCAAAATTCTTAAAAGAACAGGTTGACAAAATAACAGGTAATTTATAAGAAAATTTTTCCTTTTGACTTTTTTTATATACGAATCAGATACCGGGAGATAAAAATCCAAAATGGAATCTTCAAAGGTTCTTGTTATCGGAGGCGGAATCGCCGGGCTTACTGCAGCCCATGAACTCGCAAAACTAGGTGTAAATATCGAGCTTGTTGAAAAAGAGCCTTTTCTTGGAGGTCATGCAATTCAATTTACCTGCAAAGCTACCGAGAGCTGTGCAAAATGTGGTGCATGCACGGCTGAAGAGAAACTCAGCAATGTTATTCATAATGAAAATATAATAATTCACACCGGCGCGAATTTAGAGAGGATATCAAAAAACGGCCTTTTCAATTATAATATTCAATTAAAATCAAATAGTTATTCATCATCAGCAGACGCGGTTATTATGGCAACCGGATTTGATACGTTCGATCCGGTAAAAAAACCTTATGGATACGGAACTTTTATAAACGTAATAACAAGTCTTGACCTTGAAAAGATGTTAAGAAGAAACGGCATTGCTCTAAAGCCGTCGGACGGCATGCCGCCCGATAAAATCGCTTTTATACAGTGCGTAGGAAGCAGGGACTCAAAACTCAACCACCTCTGGTGTTCGAAAAT
>JAUYEO010000073.1 GCA_030689795.1 Desulfobacterales bacterium
CTGTAAGAGTCACCTTCCGCCCGGTCATGGCAAGAAGAGCTTTTTCTATCTCTTCCTGTATTGTCCGGCCGTTTTTCTGCCTCTGCCATCCGTTATACGCAGTGCCGTCATATTCTATAGTAAGCTTGATATTTTTTTGCATCTCTTATCAATCAACTCCTGCAAGCAAGGCAACTGATCTCTCCGTTTATCTTGCAGCGCCTCTCTCGTCTGAAGGCGTCACCCAGATATAATCAACATGATTGATCCCTGCAACAGTTCCTGCCGGTGCAAGAAAAATAATCCTGTACGGAAGGCTTTTACCTGCAAAAGCTCTTTTGGGTATCCCGTATCTTAAAACATGTCCATTTCCGGCAATAACCGCCATGCTGCCGTCTTTCAGGTTATTGTTTGCGGTCTCGGCCATTATATCATCCCAGACACACTGGGCCCTGTAAAAATTTTCAAAATCATCCCTGCCTTTTATCTTGTGCAGCCTGAAAATATTTTCAACATATTCCCTGTGTGCCGTATCTGAAATATCAATATTTTCAGGAAGGTGTTTTTTCTCATCATCCGACAGGCTCTCTATACCGCCGGTTGCAATCTTTGCCGGGATGTGGAAAGGAATATTCAGACCGACCAGTCTGATCCTGTTTTCTCTCAAAAATTCAAGAATATCGCTGTAAAGTTCAAAATCATATTTCCAGTTTGCATACCAGTGACTTTTACCGATAAATGTTTTCCTGTCAAGGCTTCCTTCGGACCATTGATCAAGGAGAGGCTGGTATGTCCGGTCAAACATCTCCATCCCTACGGTAAGGTTCGGATTTTCCCCGTACAGCTCCCTTATTATTTTAAGCTGGATATCATGATGGGATTTTAACGTGTGAATCTCTCCGATATAAATCATGCGTGAATCTTTCAAATCGGCTATAAGCTCGTCAAAAGATACAGGCCCCCCTGTTTTGGCGGAAACAATAGTCCCTTCCGTAAACTGTTTGTTTGAATCTTTTATCGTCAGTTTTTTCAGAGGCAAAGCACACCCGCACGTAATCAACAGAATAAAAAGAATGCAGCACAATCCACATCTGCAAAGAATTATTATGAAGGCATCATCTTTTATTTCATCTTGATTTATCATTTAAAATAAACAATCATAGACCTCGTCGTAAAAATTAGTTTTTTTACGAATTAATCAATTATACGGTTTTATTATGACTATCAAACCAAAACCAATGTTCAGAAAGGCTATTTATCCTTTCTATGATTCCGAGAAAGCCTGCATCATCATCTTTATTATAATGCTGCTTATACTTCTGTTTGGAATTGCAGGCATGTCAGCAGCGCGTGAAGATGTGCAATACGCCGGGTACATCTGGGTACCTGCCCTTCTGTCAATACTGAGCCTTACAGTTTTAATTTCAACATCCGTCCGGCTCATCAGGCATTATCTTGACCGTATTTCAAAATAGCCTGCCTACAAGGCCTGTCGCACCCGGATCACAGTTTGAGAGCTTTATATAACATCCTCCCAGGGGGCCGACAGGGGTAATCGGTTTTGTGTTTTGCAAGAAATTTTTACGGAACATAACAACGCCCCCTGATTGTCTATAAAGAGACACAGGCAGAGACGAAATAACTGCTTCGTGAACGTATATCCACTGGGGCTGTCCAGGTCTAATGGGAGTGGCTCTGCTGCCGTGACGAAGCCCAGATATTATTCTTGCGAAACGCAAAACCGATTACCCCTGCCGGCCCTATAATCTGTTATGCAAATATCCTGTTTTCCGGAATGGTTATTAATCACTGCTCGGCCCCCGGTTTATAAAACGGCAGGATAAGTTCTATAAAATGATGCAGTATCCTTGCAGTTACACCCCAGATAATGACATCATCAAGCGGGTATAAAAGTTCCATCACATCCGGAATGCGCCCGTTGAATTTCGAATCAACATGTATTTTTACAAGCTTCTTAAGAGGTATCTCAAGCACCCTCGAAATTTCCGCCGGCTCAAATCTGACGACACCTCTTGTTTGCCATATGCCGGCAAATACTTTTATATCCTTACTGTTTATGGTCTGAAAATGTCCGAGAGAACCTATAAGTTCGACATGCTCTTTCCTGATATTGACTTCTTCTTCGAGTTCCCTGTATGCGGCTTCCACGGGGCTTACATCTTCCTTGTCGATATGCCCTCCCGGAAAAGCCACCTGGTTGCGCCATGGATATCCTTCATTATCCGTTTTCTGAACCGCAAGAATATTAAGCTCGCCGTCTTTGTCAAACAGAAGCATGAATACGCACGTCTGATCGTAAGACAACCCCGCAGGAACACCGGGACGGTCGGCATTTATAATAATATTTTTAATAACTGAAAAATCTGTTTCCATCGCAAGGACCGCATTCGGTTTTTTTAATAAATTAGGACGCCGATATCCGCAGATAGACAGTCTGTTAGGCTGTTAGCTAATCCGCCAATCAGTGTGGCGGACAGACTAACAGTCTTCAGTCTAAACTTCTGCGTTCATCCCTGGCCCAGACCCGGCTTTCGTCAACCTGAGGGTTCTATGAACCCGTCACGCCAGGGCGGGCTGCGTCAAAAAAGGAAATTCCTATACAATCAAGTTAATATAAAAGTTTTTTTCCTGAAGATATGTGGTCGTTTACATAAGTTTTAAAGGACATGCTTTTATAGCTGTCGGTATAAATGTACTTCAAGACAAAGAAGAGCATATCCGGCGGAATATAGCCCGGAAGATTGCTTATTGTTTCTCCGTTTTC
This sequence comes from Desulfobacterales bacterium, assembly GCA_030689795.1. Taxonomy (GTDB): domain Bacteria; phylum Desulfobacterota; class Desulfobacteria; order Desulfobacterales; family RPRI01; genus RPRI01. Next base: position 2,765 of record JAUYEO010000073.1, read on the forward strand.
CCTTATGAACCAGTTGCTGGGAAGACCCCTGATATTATAGCTTGAGACGGCCTTTCTTTCCTTGTCCGCATTCACTTTTACGGAAATAAAGTTTTTACCGAGAATATCAATCACCGATATATCCTTAAACGTTACTTTTTCCATCTCCTCGCAATATCCGCACGAATCGGAATAAAAATACAGAAACACCTTTTTCTGATTCTTTTTTCCTGATTCCATGCCTTCTTTATATGAGTGCCACTTTATATTATCAGAGGAAAAGGCATATTGTGGCGCCCATAAGGATGCACAGAAAAAGGCCAGAATAACAAGGCCTGCTGATTTTATTTTTCTCATTTAACTTTCTCCTGCGTCGCAGGCTTTAATGATTACAGCCTGTTTGTAACAAGAAACAGTCCAACAATAATAAGCAGTATCCCCGAGGCAACGTTAATATATTTCATTGCAAAAGTCGCTTTTTTAACAAATGTCATAAGAAAATTTATGAAAACCGATATCGCGATAAACGGAACGGCAAGCCCGGCCGAATAGAAAGTAAGAAGAAATATGCCTTCGTAAACCGTCTCCCGGCTGCCGGCATATATCAGTATGGAGCCCAGCAACGGCCCGATGCACGGACTCCAGCCTGCCCCGAAAGCCGTTCCTACAAAAAACGCTCCGATATAGGTAAGAGGTTTATTTCTTACCTGAATCCTCTTTTCAAATTCCAGGCTCCTGATGCGTATTATACCGGTTAAATGAATCCCAAGTAGAATCATAATCAGGCCGCCGACTACTCTTATTATCTGCCGGTATTCAAAAACAATCCCGCCAAGAAATGAAGCGGATGCACCCATCAGGATAAAAACCGCCGAAAAGCCCAAAACATATGAGGCGGTTGAAAAGAATACTTTTTTTCTTATACGGACATCATATTCACCTGTAAGCTGATCCAGCGAAAACCCGGTAATGAACGTAAAATACCCTGGAATAAGCGGAAATATGCAGGGAGAAAAAAAAGAGACGAGTCCTGCAATAAAGGCGGCCGAATATGATATTGTTTCAGTAAACATGTTATTTACCGACTGAGCTCTTTTGAGCGCCTTGCTGCTGCAGCCATAGCTTCAATTATCGTTTCCTTTACCCTCTTTTTTTCCAGCACCTTGAACGCCTCCTCGGTTGTCCCTCCGGGAGAAGTTACACGCCTGCGCAATAATTCCGGAGATTCACCCATCTCTTCGATCAAGGCAACGGATCCTTTTAAAGTCGTAAGCGTAAGTATCGACGCATCATAAGGATCAAGCCCCATATCTATGCCTCCCTGAATCATCGATTCGACAAGGTAAAAAACATAGGCCGGCCCTGAACCTGAAAGGGCGGTTACGGCATCAAGAGCTTCCTCCTTAAACTCGATCACTTTCCCCATCGCTTCGAGAATGGTTCTTGCGGTGCTGATATCATCCGGTACGGCATTCCTGTTCGGTGTCATCCCGGAAATACCCGCCAGAACAAGAGCCGGAGTGTTCGGCATAACCCTTATGATCGGAAGTTTACCGCTCTTCTCTTTTTCAAGAGGAGTGTACAGGAAACTTTCAAGTTTCCCCAAAGTAACTCCTGCTGCTATGGAGATTATTATTTTTCTGCGCTCTATGCCGTATTCATTGCGGCTTGTAATATGAGACAAAACATCGGACATCTGCTGCGGCTTTACGGCAAGAACCACTATATCGCACATTGAAAAAACTTTAAAATTATCGTCCGTGACCGATACGCCGTAAGTTTTTTTCAACATGTTGAGCCGCTCTGAGTTCACATCGCTTGCATATATCATCGTCGAAGGAATGATTCCTGCCCGGATAACGGCTCCGATAAATGCTTCAGCCATGTTTCCGGCGCCGATAAAACCGGTTTTCCTGTTGAGCTTTGCCATTTTCCCTCCAAATCTTTTTACTTATTGTCATCTGTAAAATCTGATGTCTTCATAAAAAATCGTAAAAGCCTAATAATTTTATAAACCACGAGGAACACGAAGTTGATGAAGCTGAAAAGATTATATATTTCTCTCCTTCGTGACCTTCGTGGTAAGAATTGTACATTTTACGAGTTCATCAAATTTGATGCTCTCGTAAAAAGTCATATGCGAACGGATTTGAGATTTTTGGGAAATAGATTTTTAAAGGACTGAGCGTTAAAAATCACAAGCTGTTTGAGGGCGTTAGCCCGAGTTCTTGTGATTTAGCGAAGTGACTTAAAAATCCCCAAAAAGCTCATTAAGTGAGCATATTTCGACTTTTTACGAGTCCAGCAAATTTGCGCATGTCAATGAATTTTAACGAAATCTCTTGACTATTCTTTGAAAATATAATTAGTTATAACAGAATTATTTTAATTGAGAAACAGAAATTATCTTTATAATACGCATGTTATATGAAAGGTTATATTCCTCATGTTCATTCTGGGAAATTTTCTGGATGCTTCAGCCACGGTAATTCATTATGTGTTGAATTTTTACATGTGGATAATTATTGCACGCGCTCTTTTGTCATGGGTGAACCCGGATCCGTATAATCAAATAGTCAGGTTTATTCACAATATAACCGAACCTGTTCTTTATCCCATTCGCTCAAGAGTTCCATATATGGGAGGTATGGACGTTTCGCCGATTATTGTTATTCTCGGAATAGTGTTTCTTGAAAAATTTCTGGTCGGCAGCCTTGCAAAGCTCGCCTTCACTCTTTCATGATTTTATTTTATCTGTTAAGGAGGATATATGAAAATGACGCCTCTTGACATTCTTCAGCACAAGTTTAAAATAAGTTTCAGGGGATTCGATGTCAGGGAAGTCGACGGGTTTCTCGGAGACATTGCAGACGCCTTTCAATTACTGATGAATGAAAATGAGACACTTAAAAATGAAATCGAAAAGCTGAAGCAGGATATAACAGAATACCTGAACAGGGAAGAAACTTTCAAACTGGCTCTCTTAAATTCCCAGAGCGTTATGGAGCAGATGAAAGATAATGCGCAGAAATCGGCTGAAGTAATTATTGCAGATGCTGAAGTAAAAGCCGAAAAGATATTAAACAGGGCAAACAGCAGGCTGTTCCGGTTACAGGAAGATATTTCAGAGCTCAAGCGCCAGCGGATTCAAATGGAAGTCCGTATTTCCTCCGTAATCGACGCTCACTCCAAACTTCTCGAGATGGGCAGAGGGGAGCAGAAAGAAATGGACGAAGAGGATGCAAAGGTTAAACTGCTTGTACAGTCTGCTTAGCCTATTCTCATTTATTGAAACCTTTGAACCGAAACAGCGAGCGCATTCCCGTCTTCTTTTTGGCGGGGTTAGCGAGCGCATTAAAAACAGATAATATCCCCTACGGTCGAAGCTTTCCCGCTGCTTCCGGCGGGGAGCTTCAAAAACTTACTCTTTTGACCGGGTATAAGTAAGGCAAAAATAATGATTTGGCTCATAGTTCCCGGTTAAAGGAAGAAACCGGAAACTGCAAACCGGAAACCGGAGACTAATTCAGGCAGGAGTTTATAAATGGCAAAAATCGACGCTTTTTTCAAACTTATGAATGAGCAGGGCGCTTCGGATCTACATCTTGTTGCAGGACAGCCTCCTGCGCTGAGAGTAAGAGGCGATATTGAAAGAATAAAATACAAGGTTCTCGACACTGATACGTTAAGAAGCATGATCTATGAAATAGCTCCCGAAGATAAGGTAAAGAAATTTGAAGAAACCGGAGATGTAGATTTTGGTTATGAAATCCCGGGGCTTGCGCGTTACCGTGCAAATTTTTTCATGCAGAAATATGGCGTCGGAGCCGTTTTCAGGGAAATTCCAAGCACAGTTCTTACCGCAGAGCAGCTCGGACTTCCTCCTGTAATGTCGAAGCTTGCTCTCCTTCCGAGAGGTCTTGTTCTTGTTACCGGGCCGACCGGCAGCGGAAAATCGACCACTCTTGCCGCAATTATCGACGTGGCAAACAAGCAGAGAAAAGATCATATTATCACTGTTGAAGATCCTATTGAATTTGTTCACCAGAGCCAGGGATGCATTGTAAACCACAGGGAAGTCGGTGTGCATACTAAAACGTTCAGCTCGGCCCTGCGCGGAGCCCTCCGTGAAGATCCGGATATCATTCTTGTCGGTGAATTGCGTGACCTTGAAACCATATCGCTTGCCATTGAAGCGGCATCTACAGGCCACCTTGTTTTCGGCACCCTCCACACTTCAAGCGCGGCAAAAACCGTTGACCGTATTATTGAAGTTTTTCCCGCAAGTGAGCAGTCTCAGATCCGCTCAACATTATCCGACGGAATAAGGGCTATAATCGCACAGGTTCTTTTCAAAAGAATCGACAAGAAGGGGCGCTGCCCGGCTCTTGAAATCATGATCGGAACGCCGGCCGTCCGCAATCTCATAAGGGAATCAAAAACGCACCAGTTAAGCTCCATGATTCAGACGGGCAAAAAATACGGCATGCAGCTTTTAGATGACGCAATAATGGATTTATACAACAGGGGATGGATTTCCGCCGACGAGGCATATATGAAGGCAAACGATAAAGCCAAATTCAGGCCGCTTTTGAAGAATCCGCCTACCGATTTCACAGACGCATAACAATCGCAGGGTAAAGCAATGAGAAAACAAGAAATAGATCATATCCTGACAAGGATGCTCGATGCTCACAAAGATGTGTCCGATCTTAACCTTACTGTAGGAAAACCGATGCAGGTTGAAAGCTCGGGACAGCTTGTCGGCATCGATATGAGCCCCAAGTTTGAATCTTTAACCCCCTTTCAGACTGAAATTTTTGCATTAAACCTCGTAAACCAGGAACGCCGCCTGACTGAAACTTTGTTAAGAGAGGGATCATGCGATCTGTCCTACGGTCTTCCGGGCAAAGCTCGTTTCAGGGTAAATATTTTTTCCCAGTCCGGAAACTATTCGATAGTTTTAAGAAAGCTCGAATCGAAAGTTCCGACCATAACAGGCATGAACCTGCCAGAAGTTTTCCATAAAATCTCTAAGGAAAAAAACGGCATCATTTTTGTAACAGGAGCGACCGGTTCGGGCAAATCAACCTCCCTCGCCGCGGTTCTGGATGAAATAAATGAATCCGAGTCCGTTCACATCGTAACGCTTGAAGATCCGGTCGAATACCAGCATCCCCATAAAAAATCGACATTCAACCAGCGTGAGCTGGGTATCGATTTCGACACATTCGCAAACGGATTGAGGGCTGC
>JAUYEO010000079.1 GCA_030689795.1 Desulfobacterales bacterium
AAAGAGCCGGATGCAGATATGCCATACTGGTTAAAACGGGAAATTATGAACAGGCAGTCCCCGCCCTGGAAGAAAAGAAGATTTATCCCGATCATATCGCAAGAGATCTTTATGAAGCGGCCGAATGGATAATTGCCAATATGGATAATTGTCCGGATATTTGCCAATGTGGATAATTGTCAATGATGAATGCTGATCCTTTTGCCACGATTATCGAAGGCCACCTCGATCATGTCTCGTATTTCAATGCGGAAACCCACTATACAATCGCCAAGATTAAAACCCCCGGAGTGGAAAACCCTGTTACCATTGTCGGTTTCATGGCGGCTGTCAGTCCGGGCGAATCCCTTAAAATAAGCGGGAGCTGGGAGACCCATCCGAGATACGGTCAGCAGCTCAGGATAAAAACTTACGAGGTGACTCTTCCGGGGAGTGTTGGAGGAATAAAAAAATACCTGGAATCCGGGATCATAAAAGGGATAGGCCCCTCAATAGCAGGCAGGCTGGTCGGCTGTTTCGGAGAAACGACACTTGAAGTAATAGAAAAAAATCCTGAAAGGCTGTTTGAAGTTCCGGGAATAGGAAAAGCAAAAGCGGCGTCAATAGAAAATGCCTGGAAAAGTCATCATTCCGTGAGAAACCTTATGCAATTTCTTCAGGAGATGGGGGTTAAAACCTCTTATTGCGGAAAGATATTGAAAATTTATGGCGATAATGCCCTTGATATTCTGAGGCAGGACCCTTATTGCATTGCAAAAGATATCCCGGGTTCCGGTTTTTATATTGCCGATACAATTGCGGGAAAGCTCGGCTTTGTGCAGGATAAGCCCGAAAGGGTCAGGGCATGCATTCTCCATCTGCTGGAGCAGGGCGCAAATGACGGGCATGTCTTCTTATATGGAAGCAGGCTGATAGAAAAATGCAGGGATAATTTTGAGATTGAATATGATGCGGCAATAGACGGGGCGGACTATTTGTCCGGATCGGGTGAAATCGTTGTCGAAAGGAATTCCGGCCGGTTTGAGACCGATGCCGTATATTTAAAGGAATTATATCAGGCTGAAACAGGCCTGGCACAGAGGATCTCGGCTTATCTTTCAATTCCGGTTGCTCCGTTTAAAATGGATCCCGGAGAGATAACCGAAAAAGTTCAGAAAAAACTCGCCATCAAGCTGTCGCAGGAGCAGCTTGATGTTCTTGAAGGGGTATTCTCACACCGCATAGCGGTAATTACGGGAGGACCCGGGACAGGCAAAACAACTCTTATAAGATCAGTCGCCGCCATCTTTGATTCTATCGGGAAAACGATAGAGCTTGCCGCTCCCACAGGCAGGGCCGCAAGGCGCCTTACGGAAGTGACGGGACGAAAAGCGCAGACCATTCACAGGCTGCTCGGATATAACGCGATTGACGGCTGTTTCGATAAGAACCGGGACAATCCGATAGAGGCCGACGCCGTGATAATAGACGAGGCCTCGATGGTTGACACTCTTCTGATGTATAATCTCGTTACGGCGGTTCCCGTAAATTCCGTGCTCATACTTGTCGGCGATATTTTCCAGCTTCCGTCGGTCGGCCCCGGAAACATCCTTTCGGACATGATAAACTCCGGGAAGATACCTGTTTTTTATCTTAGCAAAATATTCAGGCAGGCCGGAGAAAGCCCGATAATTGTCAATGCGCACAGGGTCCGGGAGGGTGAATTCCCGGTTTTTGAAGAGCCGGATGCTTCAGTCGCCATATCCGAGTTCTGTTTTATCGAGCAGAATAGACCTGACCGCATACCGCCCATTATAGTTGAGCTTTGCAAAAAAACAATTCCCGCCTCTTTCGGTTTTGATCCCGTAAATGATATACAGGTGCTGACACCCATGCACAAAGGGGTTGCAGGGACCCTGAATTTGAACCAGACGCTCCAGAAAGCCCTGAATCCGAATCCTGCAGTAGTTGAGACTATGGGCAGCAGGTTCAAGGAGGGCGACAAGGTAATGCATCTTAAGAATAATTACCAGAAGGAGGTGTTCAACGGCGACATTGGAACTGTGGTTGAAATCGACGGAAAAAAGAAACGACTTGTCGTGAATTATTATGACAGGCTTGTCGAATATGACTTTGAGGAACTGGACGAGGTATCACCGGCATATGCCATATCCGTCCATAAATCCCAGGGTTCGGAATACCCGGTTGTAATTATTCCGCTTGTGACCGAACACTACATGCTTCTTCAAAGAAATGTTCTGTATACCGCGATAACAAGAGGGAGTAAAATGGTGATCCTGATCGGTTCAAGGCGGGCTTTTGATATTGCCCTGAAAAATGACAAACCCCGCGAACGTCTTTCAGGACTTAAGGAAAGGCTTAATTTATAACGTTAAATAAGACCGTTTTTTTGATACGGGGGGATGTTTGCCACACCCATTATGTCCTTCGGGACAGTCCCTTATGATTTTTCAGAAGATTTATAAATCCCGATTTTCGGCATGATGATCCGCTCCTTTTTCCTGAGCCGATAGACAATACCGTAAATTTTTCTCTCATCAAATCCGGTCTTTTTCATCAGAGTCTCCATAGTTACGCCTTTCCGGCTTTTCTGAATGATTGACTCAACCCTTTCCGCAGCAGACGGTTTTGATGCCGGTTCTTCTTTAACAGGCTTTCTTTCTCTCACTGCTTTCTTCGTTACGGTTGAAGTTTTGGCCGCTTTTTTCCTGACAGGTTCTTCACGACGACGGGAAGGTCCGGCGGGTCCAGTCTCAGAATGATCTTCCATTTCAATGCCAAAGATTTTCGTCAGATCGGTGTCTTCGATAACCCTTGAGCTTTTCCTGCCTGCCTTTTGAAGCAGATCCCTGGCTTTGTCCTCCACAGCCTCAGAGATCAGGTCATGGACATCGGCTTTTCTCAGTTTAAAGAACAGCAGCGGGTCTTCATCCAGCCTTGCCCCGATGCCGTAAAGCGTCGCCGCCACATGTTTGCACATGTGCGCCCAGTCCGGACAACTGCAGGAGAATTCAATCTCTTTGGGAGACGGAAACAGTCCCTGACCTTTTGCGAAGAGAATTTCCCCCAGGCTCTTAGGGAACTTTCCTTCCAGAAGTTCAGGAAGCGAATCAAATTTCCCCTGGCAGGCTGCTTTGATGGTTTTCCACGTTCCCTTTTCGATACTCTTGATCTTGACGGTGACGGAATACGGTTTGGATGCAGTCCCCTGAACCAGCGAGTTGACTTCTCCGGCGCCGATTTGCAGGTCAAGAACTGCTCCGTTTCGGACATAGCTGCGCCCCCGACCAATACGATTGCTGTAGTCCGCATACCGCTCAAGATTCTGATTCCATGATTTGCCCCACCAGGTCTTTGCAATCGCACTTCCTTGAATCATCACAGGCTTGATGTTCGGATTCTTCTTTTGCAGCGCCTTCAGTTTCCTGGTTGCCTTTTCTTTCTTTTCACCTACGGGTACATAGCGAGGAAAATCCCACAACATAATTCTTTCTCCCTTTCTTTTCTAATTCCCGATCTCTAATCTAAAGAGTTCCATCAATTCTTCGGTCTTCATCTCAGTGATCCAGTTCTCTCCGGTAGCAGCCACCACTTCATTGGAAAGTCTGGACTTATCTTCCAGCATCAGGTCGATCTTTTCTTCAACTGTCCCACGGGTTAAAAATTTATGAACCATGACGTTTTTCTTCTGCCCGATTCTAAAAGCCCGGTCGGTCGCCTGATTTTCCACGGCCGGATTCCACCATCGGTCAAAATGAATCACATGGTTGGCTTCGGTCAGATTTAATCCGACTCCTCCAGCCTTAAGCGATAAAACCATGAACGGCACATACTCACCGCTTTGGAATTTGTCAATTAGTCCTTTCCGTTTTCCAACCGGAATGCTTCCGTGTAATAACAATCCCGGTCTTCCAAAAATGCTTTTTAAAAATTCGCCAAGCGGCTCCGTCATCTCTTTAAACTGCGTAAATATCAGCGCCTTTTCACGTTTTTCATATATCGTTTCGCAAATTTCTCTCAGGCGCTCAAATTTTCCGCTGTTTTTTTCTTCAAACTCTCCGGTGCCCAAATATTGATCCGAATGGTTGCAAATCTGCTTGAATTTCATCAGAGAAGCCAGAATCAATCCTTTTCGCTGAATTCCTTCGGTCTGTTCAATGGTCTTTTGAATCTGACTTACTAAGTTTTGATACAGCGCCACCTGCTTTTTGCTTAAGGCGGCATAGGTCTTCATCTCCACCTTCTCCGGCAGATCGGAAATCACCGATTTATCCGTTTTCATCCGTCTTAAAATATAAGGACTGATAATTTTTCGCAGGCGCAAATATCCGGACGGATCATTTTTAATCTTTTTTGCAAAGTCGCTGAATTCTTTAGATGTCCCTAACAATCCGGGATTTAAAAAATCAAACAGTGACCACAAGTCTGAAAGCCGGTTTTCAATGGGTGTGCCGGTTAAGACGATTCGGTTCCTGGCCGAAAGCTTTTTAACGATGCGGGTCTGTTTGGCGCCGGGATTTTTAATTGCCTGCGCTTCATCCAGAATCACATAAGCCCAGGAATAAGATTGAAGCCATTCATATTTCTGAACCAGAGAATAGGTCGTAATAACGAGATCAAGCGCATTCAGGGCCTTTTCGTCTTTTGCTTCAACCGTTTTTGAACGGTGAGCCTCCGGATGGGCCACATAGTAGTTCAGCGAAGGGAAAAACCTTTGGATTTCGCTGACCCAGTTGGCAATCAGCGATGCGGGAATAACTAAGAGACTTGCCCCTTCCGGCTTTTTCCCGCCAATCTTTAACGCATTTAAAAATCCTAAAAGCTGGACGGTTTTGCCCAGCCCCATGTCATCCGCGAGACAGGCCCCGAATCGGAGAGAATGAAGGAAATAGAGCCAGTCAAGTCCTTTTTGCTGATACGGTCTGAGGTCGGCCTTAAAGCCCGAATCTAATTCCGCCTGGGTTATCTTTTCCGGATGAAGCATTTTTTGAAGCACCGACTCGAGCCATTGACCGTTTTCGACGCTTATTGCTCCGTCTTCTGCATGCAAGGAAAGAAACTTCTCCGGATTCAACTGGAAGCGTAGCGCATCTTTTAAGCTGATCCCCTCTTCCTTCATCAGCGTTTTGGCTTTTTCGTACGCATCTAAAACCTGCTTGAGTTTTTCAGGGTCAGCCACCACCCACCGGTTTTTGATAAATGCCAATCCTTCGGATTCTTCAAGCAATTGTCTGGCTTCTGACTGGGTCATCTCCGCATCTCCGAGGCAAATTCTCGGAGTAAAATTTAAAATCGCATCCATTCCCACATACGAAGGCTGTGTATCCCCCATGCTGATTTTCAGAGTTGCGCCGGATGCGCCGGCTTTCCACCAGTTAGGGATACGGCATAGGATTCCTGAAGTTTCATAAATCGGGACCTCTTTTAAAAACATAAAGGCTTCTTTTGCAGTCCATGCCATCGGATGAAACAGTTCGCCGCTTTCCAGCAGGTTGGCAATCCATATACTCCGACTGGCAGCACGATGAACGGTTACCAGGAGTTCCAGAAGTTTCTGACTGTTTTTCCCGTATTCCTGAAGCGCATGTTTGAGGGGCAGGTGTTTAGACTTTCCCAGACGATCCAGCCGGGTTGAATAGGTAGCGAGAAAAGCAAAAGGAAGGTCCCCATCTTTATTTTCTACCAGATGAAAAAAGACCCGTCCGACGAGGTGCATATCCGGACGGCAGGTCTGAATGAATTCTTCAACGGTTCCGGCATAGGATTGAATTGCCCGTGAAAACGCTTTATTCATCCAATCCCAGACCGATTCGAGAACCTCATGGCTTAAGTATTCAGAGCCGATCATCACGGGGGCGCTTTCCAGATGCTGCCGGAGTTCATCGGGTTCTGCCGGCACGTTGACATTATGCCGCAGGTTCGAAAGCTCCGGCGTCATGCTTAATTTCCTGGTAAAGTCGCCGGCAAATTTCCGCCAGAAATTAAGAGAGGAAGAAAGCGCGACCTGTTTATCGCAAAAACCAATGAACAACAGCCAGTCATTCTCATCTGCCGTATACCGCTGATGAATCTCTTCCTGAAGCAAGCGGGTACTCTTATCTATTAATTCTTCTGTAATGTTCCATTCGAGTTGAAGTGAGCCGTTTGGCATCACCACGACATTAAGTTCCTGGTTCATCTGGTTTACCGACCGTTGTTTTTTTGAATACGGGTCTTTGTCTTAAATCCCGTATCACTTTGGGCAAGTGAGCGATAGGTGATAGGGATTTGCTTTTTAGCAAGTTGGGATATGGCAAAAAGACGCCTGTGTGTCAACACAAACCAATTGGACGAATCCCTCTTACTCACTAAAGCAAATTTATCTTGACCATGAGCGGCATTTCACCTAAATATCCGACAGTTTGGAGAAAAGGTTCCGAAGCGTTTAAATCAGGTTTTTCCGCTCGACCCCTTGAACCCTCTCCACCAAACAGCATGGCGGATTGACCCCTTTATTTAAACAACAGCGAGTCAATAATGATCAATATAACTCTGCCTGACGGCAATATAAAAAGTTTTGAAAAAGCCCCCACCGGCCTTGATGTGGCCAAAAGCATTTCAGAGGGTCTTGCCAGAAACTGCGTGGCAATGGATCTTGGCGGAAAACTTGTCGATCTGGATACGGTTATCTCAAAGGATTCGGGGGTAAGGCTTATTACGACGGGCGACAGCGAAGCCCTTGAAATACTCCGCCACAGCTCGGCGCATGTCATGGCACAGGCAATTCTCTCTATATATAAGGATGCAAAACTGACCATCGGGCCTGTGGTAGAAGACGGTTTCTATTACGATATTGACATGGAGCCTGTTTCAAAAGAGGATTTCGATAAGATCGAAGCAGAGATCAGACGCATTATAAGCGCGAAAATTCCTTTTAAAAGAAAGGAAGTCTCCAAAAATGACGCCCTCGATTTTTATAAAAATGAACCCTACAAGCTTGAGCTGATATCGGATTTAAAAGACGGGACCATCTCTTTTTATGAACAGGGCGACTTCAGCGATCTGTGCCGTGGTCCTCATCTGCCCCATACCGGTTTCATAAAAGCAATAAAGCTTATGAAGGTGTCAGGCGCATACTGGAGAGCGGATCAGACAAAAGCCCAGTTGCAGCGCATTTACGGTACGGCCTTTTTCTCAAAAAAAGAGCTCGATGATCATCTCCATTTCATAGAAGAAGCGATAAAGAGAAACCACCGCAGGATAGGGGTAGCCCTCGATCTTTTCAGCTTTCACGATGAGGCCCCCGGAATGCCCTTTTTTCACCCTAAAGGGATGAATGTATGGGGCGCCTTGATCGACTACTGGAAAGCGGAACACAGGGCTGCGGGTTATGTCGAGACAAAGACGCCTATCATGCTGAACCGGTCGCTGTGGGAAAGAAGCGGACACTGGGAGAATTACCGCGAAAACATGTACACTTCCGTAGTTGATGAGATCGAATATGCGATAAAGCCGATGAACTGCCCCGGAGGAATGCTTCTCTATGCCATGAAACCTCATTCTTACAAGGATCTGCCCTTGCGGGCTGCTGAAATAGGCCTTGTCCACAGGCATGAATTGAGCGGAGTCTTATCGGGTCTTTTCAGGGTAAGGGCATTTCACCAGGATGATGCGCATATCTTCATGACGCCGGACCAGATTGAAGGTGAAATACTTGGAGTGCTGAAACTCGTGGAGAGAATATACAGCACATTCGGGCTCGGCTTTCATCTTGAGCTCTCAACACGCCCCAAAAAATCGATAGGGACAGATGAGCAGTGGGGTGTCGCCACCGAGGGCTTGAAATTGGCTCTTGCAGCCTACGGCATGGAATATAAAACAAATGAAGGGGACGGCGCGTTTTATGGTCCCAAAATAGATATACATATTAAGGATGCCCTCGGGAGAACGTGGCAGTGCGGCACGATTCAGCTCGACATGGCATTGCCCGAAAGGTTTGATCTTACATATGTCGACAAAGATAATGAAAGACGCCGCCCTATAATGATTCACAGGGTTATTTACGGATCAATAGAGAGATTTTTCGGAATATTGATTGAGCATTTCGCCGGCAAATTCCCCATCTGGATGGCTCCCATACAAGCAGTGCTCCTTCCCATAAATGACGAGCTTGTATCATACGCGAAAGAGATTCAGGCCATTCTCGAAAAAGAGGGAATCCGGACGGAGATTGACGGCAGGACGGAAAGCCTTAAAAAGAAAATAAGAGATGCCCAGATCAACTATGTTCCCCTGATAATCACATGCGGAGCAAAAGAGAAGGAAGCCGGAACAGTTTCTGTAAGAACATTGAGCGGTAAGGTAAAATATGGGGTTTCAGTCGATGATTTTGTAAAAATTACGCTTTCCCATATCAGGGAAAGAAAGCCTGATCTTGAAGTCTTTATAGATTGATGAGTCCATAACAAATAAGAAACCCGGGTACGCCTTTTATTTCTTGACAAGTGCGGCTCCAAAAAGTTAGAAAAAAAATGAACATCATTCAGAAAGTTGTATGAATTTTTTCTACAAAGGCAAAGGAACTATAACGCATGTTTCCCCAGATGATGCAATCGGGCTTATACGATTTTTTCTTTGTCCTCATATTTTTCATCATATCTATTGCATTATCGCTCGTAATGGTGACCTTCAACGCACTGATCGGCCCCCATTTCATGGGAGAGAAAAAGACGGATACCTATGAAAGCGGGATGGCTCCTATAAAGACCGCATGGATGCAGTTCGGAGCTTCCTATTATCTTTTTGCCCTTATCTTTTTGGCCTTTGACGTGGATGTGCTCTATCTTTTTCCGGTCCTCCTGATCTATCAGAAGGGCGCAGGTTTCTCCGAGCTGACAGCCTTGCTTCTCTTTCTCTTTCTGATATCGCTTGCTCTTGTTTATGCCTGGCGAAAAGGAGTTTTCATATGGCGGTAAAGGGAGGGTACCCGATACTCATACCTTCGTATGAGCATTATTCGAAAATAGAAAGCCCGGCCATCCTGGGATTTGCCGTCCTGCAGGATCTGCTGAACCTTGCCAGGGTCAATTCCCTCTGGCCGATGACCTTCGGCATCGCCTGCTGTTCCATAGAGATGATGGCCGCAGGCATGGCGCGTTTTGACCTGGACCGCTTCGGAATCATTTTCAGGTCCACACCGCGCCAGTCCGATGTTATGATAGTGGCCGGAACCATATCCCATAAATTTGTGCCGATCATTAAAACCCTCTGGGAGCAGATGCCCGGCCCGAAGTGGGTCATTGCAATGGGCAATTGCGCGATTTCAGGAGGACCTTTTGCCTATGAGGGTCAGTATGCCATAGTAAACGGGGCGGACAAGTTTCTTCCTGTGGATATTTATGTCCCCGGCTGTCCCCCGCGTCCGGAAGGGCTTATCCAGGGATTGCTTCAGTTACAAACAAAGATTACAAAAGGGACAATCGATGCCAACCGAAGGGCAGAAAAAGCTGCTCGAAGAGCTAAAAAATAGTCTGACCAGGGCATTACCGGAAGGACGGATAACCTCAGGCGATTATGCCAGGACAGGATACCATCTTGAGGTGCGTCTGAGCGATGTGGGAATGCGGAGAACAGCCATGGTAATGAAGGATAATCGTTTTTACCTGGAGACCATTACTGCCGTGGATTTTCCCGGTTCTTTTGAACTGATTTATTTCTATTCCACCTGGCATGATGATATCTGTCGTGTGATTGCCCGCATTCAAATATTAAAAGATGCTTCACCCTATACTGTGTCGGCAATTTATCCCGGAGCCATATGGCTGGAGCGCGAAATCTATGATTTTTTCGGCATCCGCTTCCTCGATCACCCGGATTTAAGAAGGATACTAAATCCCGATAACGCCGATTATTTTCCGTTATTGAAAACTTTCGGCAAAACAAAGCTGACTGAAGAGATAGACGATATCCTATGCTGAACATCAAAACAATAGACGACACCACTATTAATGAAAGGGTCTATCAACTCAACCTCGGCCCCCAGCATCCGAGCACTCATGGAGTGCTTCACCTCCTGTTGAAACTGGATGGTGAAGTGGTGGTAGCTGCCGAACCGATTGTCGGCTATTCCCACCGGGGCCATGAAAAAATGGCGGAGAACAGGATCTGGGAACAGTTTTTACCGAATACATCGCGCATCGATTACCTTTCAGGGCTTATCTATAATCAAGGCTATTGCATGGCCCTGGAGAAACTGTGCGGGATAGAGGTTCCTGAAAGAGCCGAATATATCCGCGTCATCACATCCGAGCTGAACCGGATATCGAGTCATCTGCTTGGAATCATGGCATTTGTCATGGACATAGGCGCCTTTACCCCTTTTCTTTACGGATTTGATGATCGTGAACATGTTCTGGACCTGCTCGAAAGGGTAACAGGATCACGCCTTACTTATTGTTACAACCGGTTCGGCGGTGTCCGGAATGACATAGACCAGGAATTTTGCGACGGAACCCGGCGTTTCATAGACCGGCTGCGTGGTCGCTTCAAGGATTATCACAACCTGATTACCGAAAATATTATATTTATCAAACGAACCAGAGAAGTTGGAATCATTACGGAAGAGACAGCCCTTGAATTTGGCGTCACAGGCCCGTCTTTGAGGGGTTCCGGAGTCAATTACGATGTCAGGAAAAACGAACCTTATTCTGTTTACCCTGAGTTTGATTTTGAGATTCCGGTCCGGAAAGAAGGAGATGTCATGGCCCGCTACCAGGTCAGGATGGCGGAAATGGAGCAGAGCATGAACATTATTGAGCAGGCATTGGACAATCTGCCGCAGGGCCCGGTTCGTTCCCATGTTCCCCGGTTTATTGATCCGCCTGCCGGGGATATTTATTTTGCCTTTGAGAGCGCCCGCGGCGCCGTAGGGTACTATATCGTCAGCGACGGGACGCGTATCCCTTACCGGATAAAGGTGCGCACCCCTTCATTTTCAAACTTATTTGTGCTGACCCGGATTTTGCCGGGAAATTTCATAGCAGATGCCATAGCAACCCTTGGCAGTATCGATGTGGTCGTGCCGGAGATAGATCGGTGAATATTACACAGCTTCCATTCATAAAAGAGATTTACGGGTTTCTTGGCCATGACCTTGTGGCGGCAGTAATAGGAATCCTGATCATCCTGGTCTTTGTCCCGCTCAATTCCGCCTTCCTCGTATGGGTGGAACGAAAAGTGGCCGGCCACATACAGCTTCGGCCCGGCCCTATGGAAGTAGGCCCTCACGGCATACTCCAGACTCTCATAGATGCGGTTAAACTGATGAGCAAGGAGATGATAACTCCGAAGCTTGCGGATAAATTTCTTTTCTGGCTGGCTCCGATAGTTATAATAATTCCGGCCATTGTCTGTTTTGTGGTCATTCCTTTCAGCCCCCTGATGCAGGTGCGTGAAATGAATGTGGGCATCCTGCTTATCTTCTCCTTTTCAAGCCTCACGGTTTTATCCATCCTGATGGCAGGCTGGGCCTCCAATAACAAGTACGCCCTGATCGGCGCTGTTCGGGCGGTAGCCCAGAACGTGGCCTATGAAATCCCCCTTTTGCTTTCAACCATGTCGATCATTATAATGACCAACTCCTTTAAAATGAGTGAAATTACCGCCGCACAATCTCCTGTCTGGTTTATTGTTTATCAGCCTGTTGCGGCTATTATCTTCTTCATTTCGACGACTGCCGAAACAAACCGGGCGCCATTCGACCTGGTGGAAGCGGAGTCTGAACTGGTTTCAGGATTCCATACCGAATATACAGGGATGAGATTTGCTCTGTTTTTCCTGGCGGAATACACAAACATGTTTATTGCCGCCTCCATGGGCGCAGTACTCTTTTTCGGCGGCTGGCACGGGCCTTTTTTCCCCGGATTGATCTGGTTCGTTGTCAAGGTTTACGCCCTTATATTTGTAATCATCTGGGTGCGGTGGACCTTCCCGAGACTTCGTTTCGATCAGCTTATGAATTTCGCATGGAAGGTGATGATTCCGGTTGCCCTGCTGAACCTTATGATTACTGCTATTGTGCTGAAGGCGCTTTAAAGATGGGACCTTTATCAGAGTTCAAAAAATACATTCTGGAGATCTTAACAGGATCAAAGAGCCTGGTGATCGGTATGGGGATCACCTTTAAAAGGCTCTTTATGCCTATTGTTACGGTTCAATACCCCCGCCGGAAGCTGACCATGACTCCAAACTTCCGGGGACATATCGAGGCCATTTACTTTGACGACACCAAAAGTCATCACTGTGTTGCCTGCGGGTTATGCGTACGCACCTGTCCTTCTCATGTCATTAAGGTGCAGGGGGAAAAGGAAAAGGCCGGCGAGCGGAAATACGGGCAAAAATATTACATTGATTTTACCAAGTGCAGTCTCTGCGGATTGTGCGTTGATGTCTGCCCGGAAAAAACCCTTACCTTTTCCCATGAATATGAGCTTGCATATCTTTCACGCTGGGACGGGGTTATCGATATCATGCGACGGTTAGAGGCCGTTACGAAATAACCATTACATTTCTAACCATTTCGTTACGGCCCCTTATGCCGGTTACGATATTACAATGTTACAGTTGTTGTTGAACAACGGCTTAGAGGAAAGACCATGATCGCCATTACTGATATAATATCACCGGTATTAGTGGCCCGGGGAGCCTTCTGGCTCATGGTGACAATTACGCTGACAGGAGCCCTGCTGGCTGTAGTTCCGAGAAATATAGTTCATAATATACTGGGACTGGCCCTGGCCATGTTCGGAATTACGGGTATTTATCTCTACCTGGGGAGCCAGTTCGTGGCCATGATGCAGCTTCTGATTTATGTAGGGGCCATCTGCATGACCTATATCTTTGCCATCATGCTCTCTCCTCCGCTTGAGCTTGAGTTGCCGAAAAGGCGGAAAGCAAAAGTTATCACGGCGTTTTTTGTCAGCCTGGTCACTTTTATAGTTATGGCGCAAATGATCCTGAGTTATAAATGGGCGCCTGTTACGAGCTTATCACGTGACTGGTCCATCGAGACTATAGGGCAGCAATTGCTGACTCGTTATTTTCTGGTTTTTGAACTGATTTCCCTGCTTCTGGCCATCGCCATTATCGGAGCCATCATGATTGCAGGTCTTGTCCGGAGAAAGAATTAAAAGATGGAAAGTCTTATAACTTATTTAATTCTGGGCGCTCTGTTGTTCTGTATCGGGATTTTCGGGATACTGCAGCACAGCAGTCTCATAGGCATGCTTATAGCAACCGAACTGATCTTAAACGGAGCCGGGCTAAATTTCATGGCCTTTAATATGTTCCTGTCGGAAAACCCCGCAACAGGGCAGATCTTTACCTTGTTTATCATGGGTGTCGCAGCCGCCGAGACGGCTATCGCCCTGAGTATTGTTATTACAGTCTATCGTAAATTTAAGAAGATCATGGCCGACAGCGTCAGCGAATTGAAAGGATAGATGTCATAACCCAAATGGAAACAGTAGAAACCATTATCTCTATACGTCCGGTAATCGCCGTTTTGATTGCCTCTCTGGCTTCCCTGCTGATCATGTTCACGCCCAAAAGGCCAAATCTGAGAGAGACCTGGTCCGTTCTGGGCGCAGTCGCCACTTTCCTGACCGTTCTTTCCATGACTCCCATGGTGCTGGCCGGTAAAGCCATCGAGTATACGCCGTTTGTCATCCTGCCCGGCATCTCTTTAAAATTCAGGGTGGATGCGTTGGGCCTTCTTTTCGGAACTATAGCGTCTTTTCTCTGGATAATGGTCACATTTTACAATATCGGCTACATGCGGTCTCTGAAGGAGCATGCCCAGACCCGCTATTATTTCTGTTTTGCCGTGGCCATAGTCGGCGCCATCGGGGTAGCCTTTTCCGGGAATCTTTTCAGCCTCTATTTCTTTTATGAGGTTATCACGATATTTACTTATCCCCTGGTAGCCCACCATCAGGATGATGAGGCATATGAGGGCGCGAGAAAATATATAGTCTACCTGACAGGGACAGCCAAATCCTTTTTGCTTCCGGCTGTTATCCTGACATATGTTCTGGCCGGAACACTCGATTTTGCCCCCTCCGGCATAACCAAAGGAATTTTTCCGGACACTGCCGACCCGACTCTTGTTACAATCACCTACATCCTTTATATAGCAGGTTTTGCCAAGGCTGCGATTATGCCTTTTCATAACTGGCTTCCATCTGCGATGGTGGCTCCCACACCTGTCAGCGCTCTGCTCCATGCTGTGGCCGTTGTAAAGGCGGGGGTTTTCTGTATCAGCCGCGTCATGCTTTCCGTCTTCGGTGTCGGGCTGCTCAACTCCCTTAATCTGGGGATACCCACAGCGTATGCGGCATCCTTTACCATCCTGATGGCCTCGGTAATTGCCCTTACAAAAGACGACTTAAAGGCCAGGCTGGCTTATTCTACAGTCAGCCAGCTCTCCTATGTTATTCTCGGCGTAGCCCTCCTGACTCCAAGCGGCGTGACCGGAGGTCTGATTCACATTGCCAACCACGCCTTTTCCAAAATCACACTCTTTATGTGCGCGGGCGCCATTTATGTCTCTCTTCATACCAAGAAGATAAGTGAAATGGGCGGAATCGCCCGGCAAATGCCTTTTACAATAGCTGCCTTCAGCATAGCCTCCCTGAGCATGATCGGAGTGCCCCTGGTTTGCGGTTTTGTCTCCAAGTGGTATATCGGTATAGGCGCCCTTCAGGCACACCAAAGCGTATTTTTAATCGTCCTGCTGACCAGCACAATACTGAACACCGGTTATTTTTTCCCGATTATTTTAAAGGCCGTATTTACAAAGCCAAGGGAAGGAGATCCCGGCGCCGGTCACGGAAACGGGCTTCATGAGGCGCCCGCTTTCATGGTAGTCCCATTATTCTTAACGGCCATATTCTCCATACTTATGGGCATCTATCCGGACTATTTTATGAACATAGTTACAGCTATGGATCCTGAATATTTAATTGATATGGTAAAGGCGGTCTTACTGTCATGAACTGGGTTAATCTCATACAATATTTGCGGGATAATATGAATCTCCTGAAACGGGCGCTTTACCTGCTCATGGCGGCAACTATAATCTTTGATATTTTTATGCCCCGCCATGCAGCCCATTTCTTCGGGGACAAAATACCGGGATTCTGGTCTCTTTTCGGACTTGTCTGCTGCGTCCTCCTGATCCGTATAATGAAGGGGCTGTCGCATACGGTGCTGATGAAAAAAGAGGATTACTATGAATAACTTCATTCATCCGGCCCTTTTCTTTATCTTAGGCGCTTTCCTCATCCCGGCGCTCCGCGGCAGGATCAGGCAGATCTATCTGCTGATAGTGCCTGCTCTGGCCTTTTACAGTGTTCTGTCCATGAACACAGGAGTGTACGGAGAGATAAACTACCTGGGGTTCAATATAATCATGGGCCGGGTGGACAGCCTGAGCCTGATATTCGCACACGTCTTTACGCTGATGGCGTTTTTAGGCGTCATCTACGGCCTCCACGTCACGGAAGCCGAACAGCATATAGCCTCCTTTTTTTATGTAGGCGGATCACTGGGCGTAATTTTTGCCGGGGACTATCTGACTGTCTTCATATTCTGGGAGGTGATGGCCTTTGCCTCGACATTCCTGATCTGGTTCCGCAGGGAACCGGCTTCTCTTAAAGCAGGATTCCGATATCTGCTGATGCATATATTCGGCGGCATTTTGCTTCTGGCCGGCATCTTTCTGCACTATAAAAACACGGGGAGCTTGGCCTTTGAGCTTATTCCCAAAGCAGGAGCGGGGTTTGCCGAATACCTGATCCTGTCCGGTTTTGCCTTGAATGCCGCGGTATTTCCACTGCACGCATGGCTTCCGGATGCCTATCCCGAGGCCACTGTCACAGGCGCGGTTTTCATGTGCGCCTTTACCACCAAGACGGCTGTTTATGTCCTGGCCCGCGGTTTTCAAGGTTTTGAAGTGCTGGCCATCATGGGGACTGCCATGACCATTTACGGGGTCTGTTACGCCACAATTGAAAATGATATGAGGCGCATTCTCTCCTATCACATCATCAGCCAGGTCGGATACATGGTGGCCGGTGTCGGCATCGGCACAGCGCTGGCCGTCAATGGCGCGTGCGCCCATGCCTACGCACATATTCTCTACAAGGCGCTGCTCTTCATGGGGGCCGGATCCGTTCTCATGATGACCGGAACATCAAAATTAAATGAGCTGGGCGGCCTTTATAAATATATGCCCCTGACATTGATCTTCTATGTCGTCGGAGGAATATCCATATCCGGTTTTCCTCTTTTCAGCGGATTCGTAAGCAAATCGATGATAGTTGCCGGAGCGGGAGAGGCCCATCATCCCGTACTCATGGTGCTGCTGCTTCTGGCCTCGGTGGGCACTTTCCTCTCGGTAGGTCTGAAGCTTCCGTATTTCGCCTGGTTTGGAAAGGATTGCGGGCTCAAGCCGAAAGAACCGCCCGCCAATATGCTCTGGGCCATGGGCCTGACCGCGTTCCTGTGCTTTTTTATCGGGGTCTATCCCAAGGCTTTGTATGACCTGCTGCCTTTCAAAGAGGCGGCAGCCGAATATCATCCTTATTCTGCGCCGCATCTCTCGGAAACGGTTCAGCTCCTGCTTTTCACAGGGCTGGGATTTTTTCTGCTTCTCAAGAGATTGCAGCCGGAAGCAAAGATCAATCTTGATTTTGACTGGTTCTACCGCAAACTGATAGCTGGTTTTATGCGGTTTGACCAAAAATATATCCAGTCTTTTGATTCCGGCTGGGGAGAACTCTACCGGAAGGCCGGTCTTAGAGCCATGATGTCCATAGCAGGTTTTTTTGCCTGGTTTGACCGCTGGGGCATAGACGGAGTGGTGGATAATGCGGCCTACGGAACCATATGGATTGGTGATAAAGCAAGAAAAGTGCAAACAGGCAACCTTCAGAATTATCTGGCGTTTGCCATACTGATAATCTTTGTGATTGTAGGCATTAACTGGTTTTTATAACAGGGGTCAGGGTCCAGGGGTCAGGGAGTTCTGGACTCCCGCCTTCGCGGGAGTGACGGTTACAGGGACTTTTTACGAAACTATCGATTTTAATTGTTTCATATTTTTACGGTCAATAAACAGGAAAATTATAATAAATGGATTTTTTGATTCCCAATCAGCTTAATTACCCCATTTTAAGCACATTAATATTTCTGCCCCTTGCCGGAGCCTTTGTGCTTTTCCTGATCCGGGATGAGAAGGCCGCCAAAATCTGGTCGCTTTTTATCAGCCTGGTGGTTTTTGCGCTTTCTCTGCCTCTTTATTTTTATTTTGATCCTTCTACCTATAAATACCAGTTTGCCGAAAATTCGCCGTGGATCCCCGTTTTTAATATAAATTATACTCTGGGGATCGACGGTATCAGCCTGTTTCTGGTGCTGCTCAGCACCTTGCTCATCCCGATCTGTATTCTGGCCTCCTGGAAATACATAGAAAAAAGGGTTAAAGAATTTCTCTTTTGCCTCCTTTTAATGGAAACGGCCTGCGTCGGTGTTTTTTCGGCCCTTGATTTCGTATTGTTTTATATTTTCTGGGAAGCCATGCTGGTCCCCATGTATTTATTAATTGCGGTATGGGGAGGCCCAGAGAAGGTTTATGCCTCCTTCAAGTTCTTTCTATATACCATGGCCGGCAGTGTGTTTCTCATGGTTGCCATGATCGCTCTCTATCTGACGGCCGGAACCTTCAGTATTCCGCAATTAATGACTCACACTTATTCGTTTAACTTTCAATTCTGGATATTTCTGGCCTTTGGAATCGCTTTTGCCATCAAGGTTCCCATGGCCCCGTTTCATACCTGGTTGCCTGCCGCGCATGTTGAAGCCCCGACAGCAGGCAGTGTGCTGCTTGCCAGCGTTCTGCTTAAAATGGGCACCTACGGATTCGTGCGTTTTTGCCTGCCCATTACCCCGCAGGCCAGCATCTATTTTGCTCCTTATGTCCTCTTCATGTCCATTATCTCAATTATTTACGGCGGCTACGTCGCCCTGGGACAAACCGACATGAAAAGACTCATCGCATATTCCAGCGTGGCGCATATGGGTTTTGTTACCCTGGGGATCTTTCTTTTCAACAAACAGGGCCTTGAAGGGGCCGTAATTCAGATGATAAATCATGGAATTACGACTGGAGCCCTCTTTCTTTGTGTCGGTATTATTTATGAAAGAAGTCACAGCCGCCTTATAAAGGATAACTCCGGGATAAGTAAGATAATGCCTGTTTACATAGGTTTTTTTGGTTTTTTCTGCCTCTCTTCCATGGCTTTTCCGGGCACCAACAGTTTCGTTGGAGAGTTGCTGGTCCTGATAGGCGCCTTTACCGACAACAGGCTGATCGGAGCGCTGAGCATCCCGGGGGTGGTTCTGGCTGCGGCATATATGCTCCGTCTGCTCCAGAAAATTGCGTGGGAAGGGAAAGGAGATTCTCATCTTTCCGACATGAATCTCAGGGAGATAGTTTATCTGGCGCCTCTGGCCATGTTTGTTTTGTGGATTGGTTTTGCTCCGGCGCCCTTTTTAGATGTAATGCATGCAACCGTGAATCACCTGGTTGAACAGGTGCAGGCTGCTAATGCCGTTGCTTTGGTAAGGTAGTTGATTGGTAAGCTTATTATTTTAATGGCATAGGAATTTCCTTTTTGGACGCAGATGAACGCAGATTTCAGAGATTTTAAATATAAAGAGCTAAATAATTATCTGCGGATATCGGCGAAAATCGGCGTCCTAATTTAATGATTCTGAGGAATAAATATTAATGGACTACGCGTTATTTTTACCGGAAATTTATCTGCTTTTAACGGCCCTGGTATTTTTCTGCCAGTCGTTGTGGAAATCGTCCGCAAGGCTGAATCAGGTGATAGCTCTAATTCTTTCCGGTATCGGGGTAATCATTACTTTTTATTCCATCAATCTGACCGGAGAACTCTTCTATAAGGCTTACCTTATTGATCTTTTTTCACAGACTTTCAAATGCCTCATCAGCCTTGGATTGTTTCTGATTATTATCATTGGCCAAAAAATAAAGAGTATTGAAGATCAATATCAGCCGGAATTTTTTATGTTTCTGAACCTCTGTTCCCTTGGTCTTATGCTGATGATCAGCAGCGTGGAGCTTCTTACTCTTTTTATAGCCATGGAACTGTCTTCATATTCCCTTTATATCCTGATCCCGATCCGCAAAGAGATCAATGTAGGGAAAATGGAAGCGGCTATCAAATACATTCTCTTCGGAGCCGCGGCAACCGGTATTATGCTTTTTGGCATGAGCTATATCTTTGGAATAACCCAATCCACCTATCTGGCGGATATACTCAAAAAGATGCCTGAACTGCTCGGCCAGCCGGTAGCTGTTATCGGGCTTCTCTTTATCCTGTGCGGTTTTTTCTTCAAACTGGCGGTAGTGCCCTTTCATTTCTGGACTCCCGATGTTTACGAGGGAGCTGCCAACATAACCGTTTCTTTCATAGCCACTATGCCGAAACTGGCGGCAGTGGCCCTGCTGTTGAGGCTCGTCAGCCTTGCCGGAGCCGGGGCTGCCGACCTGATTCAGGTTTTGGTTTTACTTGCCGCCGTATCAATGACCTTTGGAAACCTGGCGGCCCTTGTTCAGAAAGACTTAAAACGCCTGCTGGCCTATTCCAGCATTGCTCATGCCGGTTACGTCATGCTCGGAGCCTTGACCATGAATACGATCGGGTTTGCCGCTGCAGTTTATCATATAACAGGCTATTTATTAATGAACCTGGCCTGTTTTCTTGTGCTTTGCTCCGTTTCCCGTGAAGGCGAGAATGTTATGGTCAGCGATCTGTCAGGCCTTCACCGTCGTTCTCCCTTACTGGCCTTGACCCTTGCAGTAGGGGCGTTTGCCCTGGCAGGCATTCCGCCTACAGCCGGGTTTACCGGGAAATTTTTCCTTTTTACCGCGGCTTTAAGCCAGGGACACCTTACTCTGGTAATCATAGCCGCCGTTAACACGGCTGTTTCCATCTTTTATTATCTGAACATAGTTCGATTCGCTTATGGAAAAGATCCCGACGGATTGCCGGAAGTGACACTGAGTTTTTCAAACAGGTTATTAAACTATGGGTTGATCACGGCTATTATCCTGATGGGCGCTTTGCCGACTTTGTTTATCGATCTGGCGAAGACGGCCTGTGAGACGATTATTTCGTAAGTTCTAAGGGGTTTAAAGAACGAGGGACAAAGGGGCAGAGTCACAAAGGCACAAGGGTTCAATAACGGAGTAAGAATAGATGATATCAGCATCAACAAATATAATTGAAGGCTCCCGGTTCGAAGCCGGACAGGATATTTCAGGCCGGGAACCTAAAATAATGGTATGCAAGGGGCGAACAGCCCCACACGCATGCGGAGGGGATACTATTTATGAGGGCCTTCTCTACGAGGCCAAACGGCTGAACATACCGGTAATTATAGAGCATGCAAAATGCGGTTGCAGCGGCGCCTGCCTGAAAGGGCCTTTTTTGAGCCTGCCCCATCTGGGACTTTTTTACCACCAGGTGAAGGAGGCTCATCTCCCCGTTATTTTAAAAGAGACTGTCCTGAAGGGAAAGATTCTCTTTCCTTTACTGCATCTTAATCCTCTTCAGTCAATACGTGGAGACTTGATTTGGGAAAAAGCCGGCAATTGCATTATGGCCATGGATAACTCCTATTGCATGGTTCAGACAGCCGAGTACCTGATTAATTTTCATGCCGATGAATCATG
This sequence comes from Desulfobacterales bacterium, assembly GCA_030689795.1. Lineage (GTDB taxonomy): Bacteria > Desulfobacterota > Desulfobacteria > Desulfobacterales > RPRI01 > RPRI01. Next base: position 20,804 of record JAUYEO010000079.1, read on the forward strand.
CGGGAAATGCACCCCATGCCGTCTCGGTATTAATCAGTTAAAAGACCTTATTGCAAGAATTGTCCGGGGAGAGGCGCCTGAAGATGCCGTTTTACAGATGGAATCCCTGATTTGGCTGGCCGGACAGGCCGCTTATTGCGCCTTTGCCGGAAAAGCCGCGCATATTATCCTTGCTGTTCTCTCCAATTTCAGGGAAGAGTTTGAAATTCATGTCAGAGAAAAGCGCTGTCCGGCCGGAGCTTGTAAGATAATTTGACATCTTCAAAAATATTAACTAAATGTAATACCTGATGAACTCGTAAAAAGTCGAAATATGCTCACTTAATGAGCTTTTTGGGGATTTTTAAGTCACTTCGCTAAATCACAAGAACTCGGGCTAACGCCCTCAAACAGCTTGTGATTTTTAACGCTCAGTTCCTTAAAAATCTAT
>JAUYEO010000089.1 GCA_030689795.1 Desulfobacterales bacterium
CAAGACTTTTTGTGATGTCGCTTGTTGTAACCAGAAAAACCTTCTGGCCGGGATATTCCAAAGGAGATATCCTTATATTGACATAAACGGTGTTTCCGTCCTTTTTTATCTGTTTTACTTGGGTTAATACAGAGTAGATTCTCATCTTGAATCCATATTTCTCTCTTTCCTCTTCCTTGAACATATCAAGGAAAGAGTTATAGATGATTTCATTTTTTGCGAAACCGTAAACCGTTGTTACACTTTCGTTGTAGTCGAGTATTTCAAGGCTGTCCATATCAAGTACGAAGACGGGGTTGGGTATGTTGTTGAATATCGCGTGATATTTTTTCTCCGATTTTTCGAATTTTTCCTCGAGAAGCTTCCTGTGGGTTATGTCAAGGTTCATCTCCATTGTGGCGATTATTTCGCCCTTTGAATTTTTTATCGGGGAGGTGTGTACAATCCAGTGTGTCAGCGTTCCGTCCTTGTTGTAGCCCGTTTCCTCGCTGTAGTGGGATTTGCCGTCCAAAAATGTCTTTTCAACCGGGCAGTTGACGCATTTTTCATCCCTGCCCTTGTAAGCGCGGTAACAGTAATCTCCGGGTTTCGGTGCGAACTTTTCAGCGAATTCCCTGTTATACTGGATAAGTTTATAATCCCTGTCCTGTACCGTTATTATGCACGGCACGAGCTCAAAAAGATTCTGGTATTCATCCCTTTGCCTGTTGAGTTCGGCCTGGTTTTCACCTATCTCCTTACCCATCTGATTAATGGCTGAGGCAAGCTGGCCCATCTCGTCGTCTTGCCCGATTTCAACCTTGAAGCCGTAATCGCCTTTTGCGATCTGCCTTGTCCCTTCAATGAGCCTTTTTACGGGTCTGTTTACAAACCTCAGTGCGAAAACGAATATTATGGTCGAGCTTAAGATGAAAACAAAAAGGGCGAGGGCGGTTATCCCTTTTTGCGTACTGAGTATCTCCTTGTCTGTTCCTTCAAGGGAAACAACAACATCGAGCGCCCCAAGGATTTTTTTATCCGGAGGGTGAACGTGGCAACTGTCCGTCGAGCAGCTTGGTTCGTTTTCAATGGGGCTGATTATTCCAAGCAGGCGATAGCCGGTATCTGAATAATAAATGCGGGTTCTTTCATCAAGGCTTATAGAGACCTGCGGTGGTTCCGATCTGTGGCATATATAGCAGGCCTCGTCTTTTATATTCGTTTTGGAATCTATTTCGGAAGCATTGTTTGAATATATTATCTTCCCCTCTTTGTTGTAAAGGCGGATATTTTTTATTTCAGGCTGTTTCCCGATATTGTTTATGATCTGATTGATGTCATCCCTTGAGTTGAGCATCATTGCATAATGGGTTCCTAGCTTGATGGTGTTGCTCAGCCTGTCTGTCTCTTCCTTGATATCGGTAATGACTTTTTCTTTCAGGTATTTTATGTTGAAATACGCCCATGTTGACATGCTTATGAGAAGGATTAATCCTACGGAGAGGATTAACTTGGAAACAAGGCTCTGGCGGATCCTGTTTAAATTGATATTTAGCATTTTATAACCACCATTTCAGATCTTTGCGTGTTGTGCTTTCTTTCAGTTTGTGCAAAATAGCTTAAAACCGCTTTCCGGTCAACCGCTTATATTGACTGGATATGAAGCTCCCTGCCGCAAGTCCGCCCGCCATACTGATTGGCTGGACCTTCGGCGAGGAATGCGCTCGCTGTTTCGATTCAATCATATATTCCGTAATATTATTGACAAATTAGCAGGTTATGGTATTCAAACTGGAGTTGTTCATGGAACTTGATCGGATGTTATGAAAGGTCTCTCTTTCTGTGCCGTCAATTGATCTCTTTGTATTTTTTAAAAAATATTGACAAGTATGGTTTCTATAGATACAGAAAACATTTCCCCGGATGTATTATTAACCGGTTTCAGCCCTTTTTAATTGCATAAATTGCAATATAAACAGCTAATTGCATTGCTGTAACGGAGTTCGTACCGGGTATTTTCCGCCCGGTTTAAAGATAATTTTTACCAGGAGAATTAAGAGATGTCTCATCATGTGATCGGATCAGTACTGGTTGTGGGAGGCGGGATTGCAGGAATGCAGTCTGCTCTCGATTTGGCCAATTCCGGATATTATGTTTATCTTCTCGAGAAATCCCCGTCCATAGGCGGGGTAATGTCGCAGCTTGACAAGACATTTCCCACCAATGACTGTGCGATGTGAATTATCTCTCCTAAACTGGTCGAGGTCGGCCGGCATCTGAATATAGAGATTGTCACATCAAGCGAAGTCAAAGATATCAAGGGAAAAGCGGGAAATTTCGAGGTTGAGATTATCCGCCATCCGCGGTTTGTCGACGAGACAAAATGTATTGCCTGCGGCGCCTGTTCCGAAAAATGCCCCAAGAAGGTTGACGATGAATACAACATGGGGCTCGCAAAAAGAAAGGCCATTTATGTCCAGTATGCCCAGGCTGTTCCATTAAAATACACTATTGACAAGGCTAACTGTATATATTTTATAAAGAAGGGAAAATGCGGGGCCTGCAAAAAAATCTGCCCGACAGGCGCAGTTGATTTTGATCAGAAAGAAGAGATTGTGACCTTGAATGTCGGGTCCGTAATTCTTTCCCCCGGTTTTGCTCCGTTTGACCCGACCGTTTTTGATGCCTACCAGTACGCAAAACTTCCCAATGTTGTTACCGCTATGGAGTTTGAGCGCGTTCTTTCCGCATCGGGACCCACGATGGGGCATCTTGTCCGCGCATCCGATCAAAAGGAACCGAAAAAAATAGCCTGGTTCCAGTGCGTCGGGTCAAGAGATATGAACAAATGCGACAATTCCTACTGTTCATCCGTCTGCTGCATGTATGCAATAAAGGAGGCGGTAATAGCCAAGGAACATGCCGGCAAGGATCTTGATTGCGCCGTTTTCTTCATGGATATGCGAACCCACGGCAAGGAATTCGAAAGATTTTACACTACTGCAAAGGATAAGCACGGAATCAGGTTCATAAGATGCCGCGTGCACACCATAAATCCTGTTGCCGGGACAGATGATCTTGAAATTCGTTACATCACGGAAACAGGGGAGCTTAAAACAGAGATTTTCGACCAGATAGTCCTTTCAGTGGGATTGCAGATAAAACCGGAAATTGCCGAACTTGCAAAGAGGCTGGGCATTGAACTGACGGAAGGAAGGTTCTGCAAGACAGAAACATTCGAGCCGGTTGCGACCTCAAGAGAAGGAATCTTTGTCTGCGGGGTATTCCAGGGGCCTAAGGACATTCCCCAGGCTGTCATAGATGCCAGCGCAGCGGCTTCCGCGGCTGGTGAAATTTTAAGCGAGGCCCGCAACACGCTCATAAAGCACAAAGAGGCTGTTACCGAAACAAATATTACCGGCGAGCGTCCGAGAATAGGCGTTTTTGTCTGCCGGTGCGGCATTAACATAGCCGGAGTCGTGGATGTTCCGAAAGTGGCGGAATATGCGAAAACGCTTCCTTATGTGGAGTTTACGACCGACAACCTTTACTCCTGCTCCCAGGATACGCAGGAGAATATGGCCCAGATAATCAAGAAGGAGAGATTAAACAGGGTTGTTGTTGCCGCCTGCACTCCCAAGACACACGAGCCGCTCTTCCAGGAGACCCTTACAAACGCCGGCCTGAACAAGTATCTCTTTGAGATGGCGAATATAAGAAACCAGGATTCATGGGTGCACAAGAGCAATCCTGAGCTTGCAACCGAAAAAGCGATAGATCTCGTCAGAATGGCCGTCGCGAAGGTTGCGCTCATGGAACCCCTCAAGGAAGCTGAGCTTGAGGTCAATCAGACAGCCGTTGTAATCGGAGGCGGAATTGCCGGAATGTCGGCTGCAAAGAGCCTTGCCAAACAGGGTTATGAAACCCATATTATCGAAAAAGGCAAGTGCCTTGGCGGCCAGGCCCTGAATATTTTCAGGACTCCGAAAGGAGAGGATATAGCTGAAAAACTCTCAGGTCTTGTTGACGAGATCACGAAGGATCAAAAGATCCATGTCCATCTTGATTCTGCAATTACCAGTGTCGACGGCTTTGTCGGGAACTTCAAGTCAACGATTTCCTCAAACGGTAAAAATGATGTGCTTGAGCATGGAATTGCAATTATCGCAACTGGCGCGAGCGCTTTCAAGCCTTCGGAATATAATTACGGCAAAGATCCGCGTATTATGACAAGCCTTGAACTGGATAAAAAATTCATGGAAAAGGATCCATCCCTTAAAAAGATAGATTCCGCAGTTTTCATCCAGTGCGTGGGATCAAGGGAGCCTGACCGTTTGTATTGCTCAAGGGTATGCTGCACCCATTCAATAGATAACGCCATAGAGCTTAAAAAGATTAACCCCGATATGAATGTCTATGTTCTTTACAGGGACATAAGAACTTACGGGGAGCGCGAATACCTCTATAAAAAAGCCCGCGGGATGGGCATAATTTTCATAAGATATTCGGTAGACAATAAACCGGAAGTAAAGCCCGAAGGTGAAAAGATAATGGTTGGGGTAACAGATCATATACTTGGCCGCAGGCTTTCGCTTGAAGCGGACATAGTCACTCTTGCAACCGCCGTTATTCCGAACAGGGATGAGAAGCTTGCCAATTTCTTCAAGGTGCCGGTGAATGATGACGGTTTCTTTATTGAGAGGCACGCAAAACTCGGTCCGTCAGAATTTGCAACCGATGGAGTATTTCTGTGCGGCCTTGCGCACTACCCTAAGCCTATCGATGAATCGATAGCTCAGGGAATGGCTGCGGCATCAAGGGCGGTTACGCTTCTTGCCAGAAAAAAAATCCATACGAGCGGAACAATAGCCGAAACAATGCCTGCCGTGTGCAGTTCGTGCGGGGTATGCGTTTCCATCTGCCCGTATTCGGCGCCCTCTTTTATCGAAGAGACGGCCCGCTTTTTCCCGGGCAAGGCGCAGATAAATCCTGTTCTGTGCAAAGGGTGCGGCCTGTGCGTGGCATCATGCAGGTCAGGCGCCATTCGCCTTAAAGGTTTTGATAATGACCAGATTTTTGCCCAGATTTATGAGTTGAGCAAAGCAGTTTAACGGGGCAGGATTTATTTTTTAAAAGGAGATAATAAACAGATGTCTGACTGGGAACCTAAAATAGCAAGCTTTTTATGCAACTGGTGCAGCTACGGAGCCGCAGATCTTGCTGGTGTCGGGAGAATGGAATATCCCCCGAATATCAGGGTTATCAGGATTCCGTGTGCCGGGCGTATGAGCCCCAAGTTTTTTCTTGCGGCCTTAACACAGGGAGCGGACGGCGTCTGGGTGTCCGGGTGACATCCCGGCGAATGCCATTACCTGGAAGGTAATTATTATGCGCGGAGAAAATTCGGACTCTTTAAAAATCTTATGGAACACATGGGTGTTGAACCCGGACGGCTGAGTTTTTCCTGGATATCCTCTGCCGAATCGACCAAATTTGTCGACGTGGTTAAGGATGTGACAGCGACCGTAAAGGCCCTGGGACCCAATAATAATTTTAAAAAAGCAGCTGACAAGGTAACTTAACATGTTGGGATATATTGATAAGATAAGGGAAATATCTAAAAGGCTGTTGGATGAAGGCAGGGTGGATATGGTTGTTGGTTTCCGTAAAGGGAGCATGCCCATGATGAACGAACCCTCTTTCATAAAAAACTCCGGCGAGGTGTCAAAACTCGTATGGGACAGCAACTGCGGAATCAACCTTGCCAATTACCTGACCGACAGGAAGGAAAAGATAGGTGTAATCGCCAAGGGATGCGATTCAAGAAATATCGTGACCCATATACTTGAAAACAAAATCAAACGGGATCAATTGGTGATTATCGGTGTTCCATGCAAGGGCATGATTGACCGCCGCCTTATAACCGCGATGTTTGATACCGAAGTGAGAGAGGTTAACGAAAAAGGGGATACTGTTACAGTCAAAGGCGCAGGATTCGAGAAAAAATTAAAGAAATCGGATATCCTCCAGGATAACTGCTCCAAATGCATTCACAGAAACCCTGTTTTGTATGATGAACTGGCGGCGCCTCTTGTGGAGGAGCAGAAAGATATTGACCGATATGCCGAGGTCAGGCGTATTGAGGCAATGTCTCCGCAGGAAAAATGGCAGTATTTTGAGGATCTGATTGCTCCATGCATCCGATGCTATGCCTGCCGGAATGCCTGTCCCCTCTGCTACTGTCCCACCTGTTTTGTGGATGAATCCCGACCGCAGTGGGTCGGGAAAAGCCAGGATGAAACCGATATAAGGACTTTTCATTTCTTGAGGGCGTACCATTGTGCGGGACGATGTACGGATTGCGGTGCGTGCGAGCGGGCATGCCCGGTCGGAATAAAAGTCCGGCAGTTTACCAGCAAGCTCAACAAGGACTGCCTGGATATGTTCGGCTGGGAAGCCGGCGTTTTGCCCGATCAACGTCCGCCGCTCGATACATTCAAACCGGCTGATCCGGGTGATTTTATAAAATAACTAACTTGCTAGTATGGGAATTTTCTTTTTGGGCGCAGATGAATGCAGAAGTTTAGACTGAAGGCTGTTAGGCTGTCCGCCATACTGTTTGGCGGATTAGCAAACAGCCTAACAGCCTATCTATCTGCGGATATCGGCGAAAATCTGCGTCCTAATTAATTTATAACCCGTGACATAAATAAGGCTATTGCTATGAAGGTTATGAAAATCGATAAAAATGACTGGGCCGGCGGAATAGGGAAAATTCAGAGTTCTTACCGTTTGTACGGTCCGGTCAAGGGTGATGCATTTCACGATTTCAAAGCGCTTGAAAAGGGAGAATTACCGGATCTGAATTTTTTAAACACGCGCATTTCCCCTAAATCAGTTGTCTATCCGCAATCCGAGATTATGTTTGAATATTCTCTCGATGAAAAAAATCCCGATCATCATATAATGAAGGATGCCGCAAAGGACTATTCTCCAAAGGCCATATTGGGAATCAGGCCTTGTGACGCGGCGTCTTTTCTGCTTGTAAAGCGCAACTTTGATACCACTGAATATAAGGACCCTTACTGGATCAGATCATATGAAGCCACAACATTTATCGGATATGCCTGCAATAACCCGTGCAGCACCTGCTTTTGTACAACAGCCGGATCGGGTCCTTTCAATGAAGACGGCCTTGATATACTCCTTACTGATGCCGGAGACTGCTGGTATGCGAAAGCAATTACGGAAAAGGGAGAAAAGCTGTTAAATGCAGCCGGATGGAATACGATTGCAGCCGGCGGCTCTCTTAAAAAAATAGCATCTCTTAAAAAAGAGGCTGAGGCCAAAATAAGCTCTTTGGTTTCAACGGATCAGCTCAATAATAAAAAAACAACCGAGCTTTATGAAGCTCCTTTCTGGGAAGATGTTTCATTTGCCTGCATTAACTGCGGAACATGCACGTTTCTTTGCCCCACATGCTGGTGTTTCGATATCCAGGATGAAAATTCCGGATGTTCAGGCGTGCGCATGAAGAACTGGGACAGCTGCATGTTTCCACTTTTTACCATTCACGGCACGGGACACAATCCGAGGGGAACAAAGCTTCACAGGGTCCGCCAGAGATTCATGCATAAACTGAAATATTACGTCGATAAGTATGAGAACGGAATTCAGTGCGTCGGGTGCGGTCGCTGCATCCGGTCCTGTCCGGTTAATATTGATATACGCAGGGTCTGTGACATGATGAACAGTTATGATCCTGAAGCCTGCGCTTGTCCGGTAAAGTGATAAAGGGGGGTATTAAAGTGCAAAATCCATATATGCCTTATCCTGTGCGTATAGATGAAATAATAACGGAAACGGAAGACAGGAATCTTAAAACATTCAAGTTTGTTTTTCTAAACCCGGGAGATGAAGATAAATTTTCGTACAGGGCCGGGCAGTTTGCGGAGCTTTCAGTGACAGGCAAAGGGGAAATTCCGATAGGCATAGCTTCCTCTCCTACCGAAAAGGGCTTTGTAAAGTTTACGGTAAACAAGGTCGGACTTGTGTCTTCATATCTTCATTCGATGAAGGTCGGGGAGATAATGGGCATAAGAGGCCCCCTCGGGAATTCATATCCGTGGGATACTCTGGAGGGTAAAAATGTGGTGATCATAGGAGGCGGTTTTGCCTTTACTACACTCCGTTCTTCAATAGTATCCATGCTGGATCCGGCCAACCGGAAGAAATTCAAAGATATTAATGTCATATATGGCGCCCGCACACCCGGCATGCTCCTGTACAGGGATGAATTAGCCACATGGGAAAGGCGGGATGACATAAAAATGCATATCACTGTCGATGCTGCCAATGATCCGGACTGGAAATATAATGTGGGTTTTGTGCCTGCCATAACCGAAAAGAAGGCGCCCAAAGCGGATGCCGATACTTATGCGATAATCTGCGGGCCGCCTGTCATGATCAAATTTACCCAGCCAGTTCTTGACAAGCTGGGATACGGCCATGACCATATAATAATGTCGCTTGAAAACAGGATGAAGTGCGGAATCGGGATGTGCGGAAGGTGCAATATAGGGAAGGAATTTGTCTGCAAGGACGGCCCTGTATTTACTCTTGCACAGCTTAATGCGACACCAAGAGAATATTGATATATGAAGGCATTCCCCCTTACAGGAGGGAGGGAAGGGGTTGATCATATTTATATTGACATTGGCAGACCATGATAATATTATCACCAGCTATATTTTGAATAAGTATAACAGGCTGTAAGCCTTGAGAATAATTAATTGATAAAGGAGGATATTAAATGCCGGAAGTACAATTTGCGGGTAAAACTTTTGTGGTGGATGAGGACGGTTTTATTGATTCCTATACAAACTGGTCACTGGATTGGGTTCAGTATGTGAAAAAGGAGGAGGGAATTGATGAGCTGTCGGAAGAGCACAGGCAGGTTATTAAGGTGCTTCGTGAATATTACGAGAAAAATGGAATTGCTCCGATGGTTCGTGTTCTTTCAAAGGTTACAGGTTTCAAACTAAAGCACATTTATGAGCTTTTCCCTTCAGGACCCGGTAAGGGAGCATGTAAAATGGCCGGTCTTCCGAAACCGACTGGTTGCGTCTGATCAATAAACTGTGACGAATTGTCCCTTTTTTCAAAAGGCTCTGCGGAAAATGCAGGGCCTTTTGTTTTTTTAAGGAAGTTCTGATGATTCTTACTGTAAAGACCAGTCAAAAAACAGAATTGATTGATATAACGGCGAAAGTCAAGGAAGCTGTTTCTGCTTCGTGTGCCGGAAAGGGCATGGAAAACGGCCTGTGCATGATTTATGTTCCTCATACAACAGCGGCAGTTACAATAAACGAAAGCGCTGATCCGGATGTTAAATCCGATATCCTGATGATATTAAATAAAATTGTTCCATGGGAAGCCGGATACAGGCACATGGAAGGAAATTCCCCGGCGCATGTCAAAGCTACGCTTGTCGGGGCGTCAGAGCTCGTTGCGTTTGAAAATAAAAAACTTCTGCTTGGAACATGGCAGGGGATTTTTTTCTGCGAATTTGACGGACCCAGAACGAGGAAAGTGCATGTAAGATTAATTCAGGAATCAGGCGAGAGGCGTGAGGCGTGAGAAGCAAGGTTCAAAGGGGCAAAGGCACAGGCACAAAGCAGGAAAGATCAGGCTAAAGGCTGAAGTTACTAAAAGTCTTCAGTCTAAAAACCTTCAGCCTATAAAATAGACCATAGACCGTGAATTTGAAAACAATGAAAAAAATTAATAATGATTTTTCACTTGATGAGACGGATAAGGCAATATTAAACAGGATACAGTCCGATTTTCCGATAACGACTAGTCCTTATCTTGCTATTGCCGAAGAGCTCGGTCTTTCTGAGGATGATGTTATTAAGAGACTGAAAAAACTGAAAAAAAATGGAATTATCAGGCGCATGGGGGGTAATTTTGTGCCCGAAAAACTCGGTTTTGTCAGCACTCTATGCGCGGCCGTTGTTCCTGAAGAGAAGATAGGCTCTTTTACAAAAGTGATTAACCGGTATCCAGGAGTAACACATAATTACTTGAGGGACGGGAGTTTTAATATCTGGTTTACATTCATTGCTCCATCCATGAAGGAGATCGATTCCAATCTTAAACAGATATCAAAAGAGACCGGTGTCAAAGAAATTATAAATCTCCCGGCAACAAAGGTGTTTAAGATAAAGGCTCACTTTGACCTATGAAAGATGTTCGCATAGCTGCAGTGATTTTTCATTCCGTGTCATATGATACCCGCTGTAACCTTGAATCCATGGAAAAATGGGTAAAGGCCGCAAAAAAGGCAGGCGCTTTAATTATCTGCTTTCCGGAATTAAATATTACCGGGTACGGAACAGACGGAAAAATATTTGAGGCTGCTGAAGAAATACCGGGTGAAATAACCGGAATAGTGTCGAATATGTCTTCAAAATACGGCATCGTGATACTTGCCGGCATGGCGGAAAAAGATAAGAGGGACCGGATCTGTGCGAGTCATATCGTTGTAAAACCTGATGGTTATATCGGTGTTTACAGGAAACTGCACATTGCTCCTGTGGAAAAAGAGCTGTTTTTTGCCGGAGATGAGGTTCAGCTTTTTTCGGCCGGAGGGATAAAATTCGGAATTCAGCTCTGCTACGATGTGCATTTTCCTGAGCTTTCAACACGCATGGCTCTCATGGGGGCTGATGTTATATTCATGCCGCACGCTTCTCCGAGAGGGACTCCTGCAGAAAAGTACAGATCATGGATGCGCCACCTTCCGGCAAGAGCTTTCGACAACAGCCTTTTTATCGTTGCATGCAACCAGTGCGGAGAAAATTCCGCCGGTCTGCAATTTCCGGGTACAGGCATGGTGATCGGTCCTTCCGGTGAAGTGATTGAAAAGGATACATGCGGAAAGGAAGGAATGATTGTTGCGGATCTTAAGGCGGAAGATTTGAAAAAGGTGCGCAA
>JAUYEO010000096.1 GCA_030689795.1 Desulfobacterales bacterium
ATATCCATTGGGGCTGCCCGGATTTCATGGGAGCGAATATGCTGCCGTTGGCGGAGTCTGAATCGCATTCTTACGGAATGCCAAAGCCCATTACCCCTGCCAAACCCGAATGGGAGATATTCAAAGCTCTCGTGGCCTTCGTGGTGAAAATTGTTCTTTTTACGAGGTCGTCAACAATAGGTATATTAATGCGGTTATTAAAAGCAGATGGTCCGGGAAGAAAAAATGAAACGAATTTGCGTGATAGATGGTCAAGGCGGCGGAATTGGAAGTGCAATAATAAAAAGATTGAGGGATGTTGTTGATGACTCGGTTGAAATTCTTGCCCTCGGCACAAATGCCATAGCAACATCACAGATGTTAAAATCCGGAGCAAACCGGGGCGCATCCGGCGAAAACGCAATAATCCGGACCGTGAAGCAGGCCGATATCATCATCGGGCCTCTCGGAATAATACTCGCACATTCCATGATGGGTGAAGTAACCCCGGGCATTTCAGAGGCTGTTTCAGAGAGCCCTGCGAAAAAAATTCTTCTTCCTCTTTCACAGGAAAATGTTGCAATAATCGGAGTCTCGTCGTCCCCGCTTCCCCATCTGATTGAAGAGATGGTCACCGGATATTTAAAAGAATTTACAAAGTAAGGAAGGTTAAAAATGTGTGAAGCAAATGCTTATCTTATTGAAGGGAACGACAATAAACTCATAATGGAATCTGTAGATACGGTTGAGCCTGAAGGCGATGGTGTAAGGCTTGTCAGTATATTCGGGGATCAAAAATATATAAAAGCCAGAGTTCATTCCCTTTCACTTGTGGACCATAAAATATTTTTAAAGTAACAGCAAAAGTCCGATGAAAATAATTATAGCCAAAACCGCAGGCTTCTGCATGGGTGTCCGCAGAGCCGTCGAAATGGCTCTTGACATGCCCCGCAAATATAAAGGACCTTTTTTTACTTTTGGTCCGCTTATCCATAATCCCCAGGTAGTCGGCCTTCTGAAGGAAAAGGGAATTTCGATTATGGATGAAATACCCGCGCAGGGATCCGGGACTATGCTGATAAGAGCTCACGGAGTTCCTCCGGGAATAAAAAAAAATCTTAAAAGTTCAGGCTTTACGGTAATTGATGCAACATGCCCCCGCGTAGTCAAAGTTCAGGCCATCATCAGGAAACATGCCAGGCAGGGTTATGCTTCCATAATTATAGGAGACAAAAACCACCCTGAGGTGACGGCTCTCCTTGGATATGCCGGAGAAAGAGGATACGCCGTGGGAAACATGGAGGAACTTGAATCTGTTCCCGGATTTGAAAAAGCGATAGTTGTTGCCCAGACTACCCAGAATATTTTTCTGTATGAAAAGGTGAAGGAATGGATTAGGGTAAAATTTCCGCATTACAAGCGCTATGACACCATTTGCGATTCGACATCGAAAAGGCAGGCCGAGATAAAGGAACTCGCAGGACACGTTGATGTTATAATAGTCGTAGGCGGGCACAGCAGCGGCAACACGCAGAGGCTTGTTGAGGCATCAAGGCAGGCTGGAAAGCCTGCTTACCATATAGAAACGGAATCAGAGATAGATCTCGATACTCTTGCCTCATCAAAAAACATCGGCATAACTGCAGGGGCTTCGACACCCAACTGGATGATCAAAAGAGTTTACAGGACTCTGGAAGACCTCTCGCATAAAAAGGCGCGGGGGTTGCGCAAGCATTTTTATACGATAGAACGCTCACTTCTTCTGACAAATATCTACGTTTCCATCGGAGCCGGATGCCTCTGTTATGCAAACATCAAGCTGCTTGGCGGAGCTTCAGGATATTTCCCATACGTTGTCATGTCCATGCTGTACGTTCTTTCAATGCATACTCTGAACAACCTCATAGGTAGAAAAGCGGATTATTACAACGACCCCGACAGGGCATCTTTTTACAAAAAACATCAGACTCTTCTTTCATTCCTTGCTGTTTCAGCAGGAGGTGCAGGTCTTTTGACGGCATACTCGGCAGGTCTGACCTCATTTTTGGTGCTTTTATCCATGAGCATCATGGGCCTTTCGTATAATTTAAGGATTATCCCCGAAAGACCGGCAAAAGGCAGATACAGGAGTATAAGAGATATACCCGGCTCCAAGACTGCGCTTATTTCACTTGCGTGGGGAGTTGTAACATCGATCCTCCCCGCCCTTTCCCTGCATTTAAAAGCCGGAATTCCTGTTGTCTTCGCCTTGTCTGTAAGCATGATTTTTGTCAGGACAGCTTTTTTCGATATTCTTGATATGCAGGGGGACCGCATTGTCGGAAAGGAAACCATTCCTATTCTTCTCGGTGAAAAAAAAACAATGCGCCTGCTGAAATATGTTCTCCTTTCCTCATCTTCTGTTTTGCTTATTTCAGGCGCATTCAATCTCATCTCAAAGCTTGGTTTTGTTCTTTTTATCTGTCCTTTATTCTTATTTTTTGTGCTTACAAAACATGAACAGGGCTACATGCTTCCCGGAACAAAACTTGAATTTCTGGTTGAATCACATTTTGTAATGGCTGGGATACTGGCTTTTGTGTGGCCGTTTGTTTAATAATAATAGACTAATGAAGAACTGAAAGCTCTCAGACTTTCGTCTCCCTTGCCGCATCATCGGGATTAATACGCCATGTAATAAGGGGTGAGAAAAAGTAGAGAAGCATGTATAAAAATGAAACGTACCCGAAATAAGGGGTAAAGGCCGACAGAAGAACGAGAAAGGTTAACCGGCCAAACCAGGGGTGGCGGCCGACAAAGCGCCCAAGATGAAGGTACCTTATGGGATACAGATTCATAAAGACCGCAGCGGTTATAATGGTGACAAAGCAGAAAACCCCCCAGAAGTAAATCATCAGGGGCTCATCCAATACGCTCTGGCTGAACATGATAAGCGGCGCCGTAACAAGCAATGCAGCCCCCGGAGTGGGCATTCCCTTGAAGAAACCCGGAATGGGATTTTTATCAAGAGTGAAATAGACAAGCCTGCCTATGCCTAAGACTGCATAAAAGAGAGCGGCAAAAACTATCGGCAGATTCAATACAAAAACATTCTGGGAGTCCGAAAGTGTTATGTAAAATATCCAGGCGGGAGCGATGCAGAAACTGACGGCATCTGCAACGTCATCCAGGATGCTTCCAAGACTGATTTTAGCCGGATGGTCGTCAAGCGGCTCGGTCAGCCCCAGCTTGCGCGCAAGAGCGCCGTCGAGCTTATCAAACATAGCTGCGCCGATAAGAAAAAGATATGCCTCTTTTACCCGGCCCTGATAAGCAAAAAAAACAGCAAGAAGTCCCATTGCTGCATTCATGACGGTCAGTGAATTAGGAAAAAAGGAGAGAATTTTCCGCCTCAGTAAGTCATCATCATCACAAATGCCATCAAGACAGTATGTCCCGTATTTGCGGCAGTAGCCTGCTATGGAGCCGAAGTTGATTACAAGAAATATTATCTCGATAATAAACAACGTGCGAAGCGGGAGGTTTCCCAGCCATGAAACCCAGGAATATAATATTGAACCGGAGTCGTGTGGAACATAAAAAGCGTGTGCGTACAAAAGCGCTCCGACAGGAGCAGCCACAACGGTGCGAAGCCTTGTGAATTCCCTCAACTCCGGCTCCTGTCCTTTCTGTATTGCAAATCCTCGGATGAAATGGGCGAAATTGTCCCGGATCAGGACAATAACGCACAAAATAAGAATAAAAATGGCATGAAGCAATTCGGGCCTTGTGTGTCCGGGTGAAATAAAAATAAGACGCCACATTACACCCACCGCAACAAGCGGAAAGATAATAGAATAGACAATTTTATCCATTATCCGTTCGGCAAGATGCGCAAAAGTGAGATTAGGGCTGAACCTCGCAGCAAACCATCCGTCAACAAGATCAAAAGACATCGATACAAAGAGAAAAACGACTCCCAACGTATAAAGAAAAGGGCTGCGCGTCCACATGACTGCAATGGCGCACAGCATTCCCAGAAATACAAGCGGAAGCCGCCCGTATACGAGAATCGCTGTAACTTTTTTTGATATCTGCTGTTTGTCCGGCATGATATTCCCATTTAATTCTGATTATTTTACGAATTGGTTGGATATTAGATAAAATACCCCGATATGTCAAGGAGAGCCGGTTCTGCATCCTCTCAGTCCGGCCTGCTTTATCCCTTTAACAAACAATCCCGCTGTTTCATTGCATATGCTGTGCTCATAAACAGTTCCGCTGCGGTCCAATCCTCTTATCTTCCCGTCATGAAGGAACCCCTTAAGGAGATTGATACCCGCATCCCTTCTGTTGTCTGTTTTAATTACCTTTTCTCTAAAAGGTAAAGATTCAGGTATTTCAATCCCACTGTCTTTCAGGGATTTCATGAAATTCAATATTCTCCCGAGCCGCAGAAGAGTGACCGCCTGCTTCCTGCTTGTCGTATGGGAAACAGGGATAGCGCTCGAACGCATCAGAGAAAACGTTTCAGGAAGTATTCCCAGTTTATCGCAGAGTCCGAAATCGGGACTACCCGGTGAAGGATAGAAAATTGAAACCCCGGCAAGAACCCTTCTTCCGGCAAGGCAAAGAATATCTGAAACGGAATCTTCCGGGCTCTGAAACGGAGCCCCGGCGATAATATATCCCACCGCATTAAGTCCGTATCTTTCCGCAAACAAAAGGGCTCTGTCGAAGTCATCCCTGACATCGGGTCTGCCGAATCTTCCAAGCTGTGCTGAAGAAAAAGAGCCGATGGAAAGATTCAGGGTTTTGAAGCCGGCCTCTTTCATGAGACGCACTGTCTCTTCATCAAGAGATGAAGGAAAGAGCCCGTTCATTGCCCTCAGTTCTATTCCTGATTTTCCAAATCTTGTTTTTATTCCATTTAGAAGCATTATGAACCATTTTCTGTCCATAGAGAGATTTTCATCTTCAAAATCTATGAAGGCGGCTTTATTTTCATATACAATCTTTTCAAGTTCACCGAGAACCGATTCTACACTTCTTCTCCTGTATTTCATGAAAGATGAAGCGCCGACAGAGCAATATGAACATTTCATGGGGCACCCCCTGCTTGCCGAAATAACGGCGCTTGCCGTCTTCCCTCTTCTGTAAAAGTCCTGCTTTAAAAGATCGGTTGCGGGGAAAGGTTGGTTGTCCAGATTCTCAACCATTGCCGGTTCATTTATTTTTATGCTGCCGTCTTTTTTACGGAAAACGAGCCCGGGTATTAAATCAAGGCTTTTGCCGCCTTTTACTGCCCAGGCAAGAAGCGGCATCGAGACTTCTCCTTCACCGCGGATTGCATAATCGACCGCCCCGTTTTCCATTACGCTCTCAGGAAGCGCTGTAGGATGGTGGCCGCCGAGTACTATTTTGCAGGAAGGGCTGAATGCTTTCACAGCCTCTGCGGTATGTAAAGCATAACCGGCATAGGGAGTAAACAGGGATGAGATGCCGACAAGCCACGCTCCGGATTTTGCCGCTTCTTTCCCTATGTGTTCAAAACCATACCCAAAATGCTTAAAATTATTGAAAAGTGCAAACGGGGATATGTCTTCTTTTCCGTAATACTCATCAAGATAGGCCATCTCTTCGGGAATTTGAAGTTTGCGGGATTTTGAAGTTGCAAGAGCGTCGAATATCTCAACCGAAAAGCCTGCATTCTGAAGAGACGCTGCTATGCAGGCGAGTCCGTACGGGATCGTTCTTTTGGCTGTAAGATAAAAATCCCTTACCGGGGGCTGTATAAGCAGAATGTCCGTCATATTTTATATAACTACCTTAAGAAAAGGGGAAATCCCGAGGTATATCCCGAAGAGAATCATGAAAACACCGCAAAATGCAAGTATGCCATAGTATACTTTTTTATTCAGACGGCGGAGACCGAAGAAGGCAAGAAACGATACAGTAAGATACCAGATAAGATCACCTGCTTCATGCCCAAGGAAAAAAGCAACAAGCTTCGGCCATTCTCTGAAAGAAATCTCAAACTGTGCTATGAATGCAAACCCTATCGTAGCCCACCAGATCCACCAGTAGGGATTGGACATGGAAATCATGATTCCGCCTGCTACAGGATTTTCAAGTCCCCTGTTTACCGTTCCGGAAGAGCTGTTATTCTGCCCGTTATCTGAAGTAAGAAAGCTTACGGATATTTTTCCAAGATATAAGTCTCTTAAAATTGAACCGCCAAAATAAACAAGAATGAGGCCTCCTGCTATTCCGATTGCGCGAACAACAAAAATGTTTTTCAGAACGAACGAGAAACCTAAAAGGAGAAATATTATTATCCCCATTTCAAGCAGGGCGTGCCCTGCTATAATCCATATTCCCATAAGGTAACCGCGTTTTGCCGTTTTCGCGGATTTTATTATCGTATACGTCAGGAGCGGGCCCGGAGCCATGGCGCCGGTCAAAGCTACAAGAAACGAAAATGAAAATATCATCAAAAGATTTGAAAAAAAGCTTGCAAATTCGCTTAACATAATAGTTTATATGCCTTATCAAGCTCACATTAACAGGGAGGTTAAATTTGGAAAACGATAAAACAAACACTGAAATACCTTATGATCTCAGGCAATGCATATCCTTTCACGGACACCTGTGTCCCGGTCTTGTCTATGGATACCTAGTCGCAAAAGAGAGCATAAGACTGCTCGGCCTCAAGCGCTCTATGGATGAAGAGGTTGTGGCCGTCTGCGAAAACGACTCATGCGCAATCGATGCCCTTCAGGTCATGCTTGGCACAACCGCTGGAAAAGGGAACCTGATAATAAATGACTACGGCAAAAACGCATACACCATTGTGAACCGTACAAAAAAGCAGGCATACAGATTCTCAAGAATAACAACCTATGTTTATGCCGGTAAATATAAGGATGAATTTGAAGCGCTTGAAAAGGCCGTATCCGCAGGAACTGCAAACGAGCAGGAAAAGCTTCGACAGCGGCTTTTAAAAGCCATAGACCTTTTTTCGAGGCCTTTCGACGAAGTCTTTTCGGCAAAAATGTCCGGAGTTCCAGTACCGCCCTATGCGTCCCTTGCGCCTTCTGTATCATGCGCGATATGCGGCGAGATGACCATGCAGACAAAGATGATTTCAGGAAAAGACGGCAAGCTCCTTTGCATTCCATGTTCAAAGAACAATTGACGGCTTCGTAAAAAGTCAAAAAGTATTCTGATGAACAAATTCACGGATCTCCCTGCGCTGCGGAGCGGAAGAGATCTTTGCCGGGTATCCGAGAGGAACAAGTGCGACAAGCTCGTATCCTTCGGGCACTTTTATAATTCCCTTTGCCTTGTCATGATCGAAAAGCCCTACTACAACTGTTCCAAGCCCAAGGGCCTGTGCTGCAAGGCAAAGGGTCTGGGTAAAAAGGCCGAGATCAAACATGAACCAGTCCCCGAATTTTGTTGTAACAATATTATTGTAAAATCCGGAGCTCTTCAGCTTGCCGCAAACCGCAAGAAGGAGAGGCGCCTGTGTAATTGCATTTGTGGCGGGGTTTTTCGGGAAAATCGCCTCTTTCAGGTTCTCTTTTATTGTCTTGTCCCTTATCACTACAACTTCCCAGCACTGGGTATTTGCCCACGAAGGAGACCATCTCACGGCTTCAAGTATTGAGTTTAATACTTCCTCCGGAACATCCTTTTCATCGTATTTCCTCACACTTCTTCTTGTCTTTATAACTTCCATAAGTTCTGCCATGCTTCATCCTCCTGAAAAATGAGCTGTTATTGTTTAGGTGCTTCATCTTCCCTGCGGCAAACACAATCCTTCTCCCCGCATTCGTCACAGACATATGTTACAGGTTCTTCCGGTTTATTTCTTTTGGAAACTATAATCCGGAAAAGAAGAAAAATTGCAACCGCAGCAATCAACCCTGTGAGAATTTTACTCATTTTATTTTCCCCGTAAAAAAGCGTCTAATCCTTTTCCGTTCTCATCGGCTTAAATTGTATTACATCGCATTTCTTTTCCGATTTGCCGTCGGTCTTGACCTTCAATCCCTGGCAGCCACAATATACCCACTTCCCGCCGCATTTCGGGCAAATTTCAAAGACGCATCCGACATGATGAAAGCCGTCCGGAAGGACATTGCATTCGGCGCACCGTACCGCTTGCCCCCTTGTAAAGACCGTCTCGTTTTTCTTCTTAAAAGGCAAGGGAGTGTAATCCGCACCGTCTATCCTGATACTGCTTTTAATGCAGGACGAAGCCCCTTCCATCTCTTTACCGCAAAAAGCGCAAATTGCCAATTTTTTTTGCCTCTACCATTTCGCATAGTGTTCTTCAGTAAAACCTGCGCCATTTTTCAATTGCCAGGATTCTTTGCCGTCCGTCAATCTTCCCTCGAATCTCCCGAAAGGCTGGTGAAACCTGCTTGCAATCAAGCCGATGTTTATATCGGCGGCCCTCTCACCTTCCGGATAAAAGAGGAGATTGACTCTGCCGTCATTTGATTTGATTTCCCATGGCTTAAGGAGATCGAGGTCGCTGTACTTAAAATCCACAACATCGGTTTTAATCATTCTGCCGTTTATCCAGAATACATTTTCGGTAAAACCGGTTTCATTGACTCCCTGAACCAGGTTAAAACCGACCCTGTTTCCGAACACATCGAAGCCGCCTCCTGATGCCCAGTTCCAGAAGGTATTTCTTGCAAGATATCCGAGGGTATAATCTATCACGCCCGATGTTTCTTTTTCGCATATCTCCCATCTTTTCCCGTCAAGGCTGATAAAACCGCCGGCAGGAATTCCCGCCTCTTTATGCGTGTAGTTAAAGCCGCCGAGTCCTACCCGTGTTGTACAGCAAAGAGGTTCCGCCGACTTGAAAAAGTTTAACTCTGCCTGCAATTTCCCGCCGGCCGAAATTTTTGCATGAATACTTTCAGGCCGGTTGGTAAAATCAAGGGATGCGTTTCTGTTCTTAAAAGAGGCGGAGCCGTTCCGGGAAGATCCTGTAAAGATGCCTGCCTTTCCGGAAGGAAGAATGGCTTCCATCTGTTTCATCTTTCCTGCCCTGCGATTAAAGATATAGGTGAACATGTTGGTCATGTACCCAAGGTTGACAATTGCCGCGCCGAATATGACCTCATCGTTGCAGACGCCAAGATACTGCCATCTCTTTATCCGGAATCCGGTGATGAAGTTTTTTAAGAGGCCTTCTTTTTTATCTGTTCCGTAAATTCTGAAGTCGGACAGATTGAAGGATTCTACAGGAGAGCTGAGGATGCCGAAGAGAGGCCGTCCTTCAGGGCCGATGAGCTTTGTTTCTTCTTTTATGTTCATGCGGGTTTCTCCTTACTTTTTTCTATTTTTTCTCCCAATGCTTTATAAAGCCTTTTCTCCTTACTTTCCAGGCCTGCTTTGATCAAATAGCTTTGCAGAAAAAGCTTCCATGAATCTCCAGGCCACTTTGCGCGCCGGAATAGGGCTCCAAGATCATGAATCGCGATTGAAAAGCGGGATAACCGTAAACGCATCTTTTCAAGGTCTATAAGCCTGACATCGGGAGACCCGATTTCAGATACTTTAATAAAAATATGTTTTCCGTAAAGGCAGCCATGCTGCAGCCGAGAAGAATGAACCTGCGCCACTATAGTCGCGACAGAATCGATTATCTCTTTTAATTTCTGGTTGTTCCGTTCGCCTGGATCACTGAATATCTCATCAAGACTTCGGTATCCTTCAAGAAAGCGGACCGCCAGAACCGCCTGGATATTTCCGTATACCATCCGTTCACCGTAAAAGAGAATCTCCGGTGCCGGGATGCCCCGCTTTTCAAGACGGCGTATGTTTTTGTATTCCCGGAAAAAAGTTGGAGCGCCCATTAAAGGGTGCAGAAGAGATCTGAAGGCGTGGTTTTCCTGGCGCTTTATTATGATTTTTAATGGCTGCCCGTCAGCTCTGCGTATTTCACAGAGTATTATACCGCTTCGGCCGCCCCGCCCGTAATTAGGCTCTTCTATGAACCGCCCATCGACCTTCCATAATGATTCAAACGAACCGAGGCCGTTATGTGCAAGAAGGTCCCTCGTTTTTTCAGAATGGAATATCTCCCTTAATCTCATGTTGATCTTTTCCGGCAAACCAAAATTGCCTTTGGCTGAAACGGCCAGAATGCGTAGTGGACTGATTCAAGAACCAAGCCGGCCTCGTTAATCAGTTTCTTAATTTGGTACAGGTTCACCGTTACACGACGTGAGCTTTCACGGTGTGCAAGCGGGGTTTTAATCCAGGAATAAAAAACAATGCCATTCCTTGCGGTTTGTGCTATACTTTTCAGCAGCGATAAACGAAGTTCATCGGTATTAAAATGGTGAAACAATCTGTGACATACTACCCAGTCGAAAGAATCATTCTTAAACGGCAAACGAAAAATATCACCCAGTAAACCGGTTCGTATATGCTCTTTCCCGCGGTAAACAGCCAACATTGCCTCGGAACTGTCAAGGCCGACTACTTTTGGAAAACGCTCACGCAGCAACAGATCAATGCGGCCCGTGCCGCAGGGGGCGTCAAGTACTGAGTTCCCGCGAATATCAGCCAGCGCCCGCTTGAGTGCGCTCAGTTCCAAAATGCGACTGATTCCGCGCACACCGTCAGTTTTTATCTTTGAGTCATACTTTTGAGCATTATCCAGTTTCCTGTAGCGCTCAGGCTTTGCAGCCATGGTGTTAGTCATGAGACGATCCTTTATCAATTAACCGGGTCCGGTATCTGCCGCGATCTTGATTTATCCGGCAATCGTAAATAAAGCAGGCAACCCATTTAAAGTTCAACATATAAAACGAGCTTTATAAAAAGACACCTTTATATGTCAAACAGGCGGAAAGAAGTCAACATGCAAGGCGGTGATCTGTTTTTTATCCTGGGGTTTTTATCCTGGTTGACAGAATGGAGGCATTTTATGTATTTATGAGAAACAACTCTATAATAAGGAGGTAAAAATGTCAGGTCTAAACAAGGCAATGATTATAGGCAGGCTAGGTAAAGATCCTGAAATACGCTATACCACGGGCGGCTTGGCTATTGCCAATTTCAGCATCGCCACATCCGAAGAGTGGAAAGACAAGGAGAGCAACGAGAAGAAAGAGCGCACCGAATGGCATCGCATTGTTGCTTTCGGCAAGCTGGGCGAAATATGCGGCGAATACCTGTCTAAGGGGAAACAGGTTTATATCGAAGGCAGGATTCAGACAAGGTCTTGGGACGACAAAGAAGGTAACAGAAAATACACCACCGAAATCGTGGCTTCCGACGTGCAGTTTTTAGACAGGAAAGATTCGGGTGATTCGACCAAAAAAGCCCGCCATCATGATGACAATGCAATGGATCGTGATATTCCCGGCCCCATTCATCATGACGCTAAAGATGATGATATCCCGTTCTGATGAACAGAAATAAAGATTGAAGATTCCCAGCAGCAAGCTACTGTCCGCCTGAGGCGGATTCGACTGTAGGGAATAGAGTCTATTCTTAATTCGCTCGCTAACTCCGCTAAAAGTAGCGGGGAATGCGCTCGCTGTTTCGGTTCAGGAGAATAAAGGCAAGAAAAAACGGGCAGGTATTAAGTTAAACTGCCCGTTAATGTCGCTTGAAATCATAAGAGACAGGAGGATGTCAGGATTTTTTTATATCATCTATTTTTTCAGGCTCTTTTTTTTCAGGCTCTGTGGCTGCACCTCTGAAATTTTTTATTGCCTTACCCAGACCCGATCCTATTTCAGGAAGTTTGCCGGCTCCAAAAATAATCAGAACGATGACAAGTATTACTATAAGTTCCTGCATCCCTATTCCAAACATACAAACCTCCTATTTTGATGCTCTTTTTATTTTAGTTCATGCAGAAGCTGCAGGAACTCTTTTGATTTCGTGTAGCGGTCTGTAGCGCTTCTGTAATCTGCCCACTTCCCCCATGCCTGAAGCCAGTCATCGTTGCGCCAGTAACAGTCTTTGTCTCCGTTGCCCCTTAACCTTTCTATATAATCGATATATTCTTCCGAGCAGCTTTCACAAAACCGGTACGGAACCCTCAGGTTTATATCGGCTTTTTGCTTGTTTATCTCTGCTGGGCAAGTTTGAGCCCCGATCTGGGTTCCACACTTTTCGCATTTAATAGCACAGTGAGTGCACTGAAAGAGCTTCTGAACGGCCAGTATTTTACGCCGGAGCATCATTTCGGCCGTTTTTTCTTTTGAAAGCTGAATTTTTTCATTCAATGATATTACATCAGCCACTAAACACCTCTTAATTCCCGGGATGATAACATATTGATTCTATCCGGCCGAAGGCCCGGGCAAGATTCTTATAAACTTATACCACCGGCCTGTATGGGTGTCAATCTATAATGGGGACATGAATATGTGAGTTGGGAAGAGGTACTGCAAACCAGAAACTTAAAGAGATGACTGCGGATGAGGGTTTTTTTGTTGTTATTTGTTCTGTCTGCATGCTAATTATTACGTGGAGCCTCGATGACTTAAATTTGTCAAATCGGGGGGATGATGGCGCATGCGAACTGTATGAATTTTATGATATATTTGCATATGAAAGGTCGGGTTTTATGATTAATGATTTCAAGCCAAACGGTCTTCCGCTTCTGATTGGGAGCCTTCCGATTGATGACCATCTTCTGGCCATAAAGCTTGTTCTTGAGTATACGCCGGAAATACCTTTATGGGTGCAGCTTCCTGTTTTCCGGGAAGAGGGCATGATAGCCCAGTTTTTGCCCGGCCTTCCGGGCTTGACCGAGGAAGAGGAGAGGCTTTTCATTAATACCTCAGGCCGGAACTTTGATGACGATATAATCGAATTTTACGAGGAATATATATCGGTTACCGGGGGCGAAAAAGATTATGATGATACAAGATTCGTTTTAACTCCTGAAACCGCAAAGGGTTTTTTTATTTTTACCGAGAAGATTAAAGATCTGTCGGTTAAGCCCAGGGCCGTAAAGGGTCAGATAACAGGGCCTGTAACACTTGCAACCAGTGTTTCCGACCAGGACGGGAAGGCGATTTTTTACAACGGGGAAGTGAGAGATGCTGTTGTAAAGCTTGTCGCATTGAAGGCCGGATGGCAGGTGCGGCAGCTTTCTAAATTTAAGGTTCCGGTAATAATTTTCTTTGATGAAGCTGCTCTGGCCGGTTTCGGGTCTTCGGCCTTTATAGGCATATCCGCTCATGAAGTAGCCGGATGTTTTGAAGAGGTTATCGACGCGGTGCATAAAGAAGGCGGACTTGCAGGAATACATGTATGCTCAAATGCGGACTGGTCGGTGATACTGGAGTCTTCCGCCGATATAATCAGCTTTGATGCCTATTCCTATTTTGACAAATTCATCCTTTATTCCGATCATATTAGAAAATTTATTGAATCGGGGCGGATGATCGCATGGGGTATTGTCCCGACTTTGCGGCCTGAAGATATCGAAAAGGAGAATGCCGCTTCCCTTGTGGAAAACTGGAAAAAGAAGGCAAAGATGCTTGAGCCTCTCGGATTTGATCTGCGGACTGTTTTATCGCAGTCTTTTATTACGCCAAGCTGCGGGACTGGCTCCTTAAATCTTGATCTTGCGACAAAAGTGCTTCGTTTGACTAAAGAAGTTTCACAAATTTTAAGAAAAGAGTTATTTTAAGAGGGGTTGATTATGACTAGTGAGAAAAAGAGTTTTTCAGGTGCGAAACGTTATGTTTTAGATGATGAGCTTGCCAAGATAGTAAATATATCCATGGCTCTTGAAATGCCGCTGCTTTTGAAAGGAGAGCCGGGTACGGGAAAAACAATGCTTGCCCACGCCATTGCGGAAAATCTCGGCATGCCTCTTATTGTTCTTAATGTGAAGTCGAGTATGAAGCTGGTTGATGCCCTGTACCAGTATGATACACTCACACGCCTGAACGACAGTCGTTTCGGGGATTCAAAGAGGGATGTCAGCAACATAGAAGACTACATCAAGATGGGCAAAATAGGGCAGGCATTTACAGCCGGTGAAAGAACAATTCTTTTAATAGACGAGATAGATAAGGCGGATACCGATTTCCAGGACGACATGCTTGATGTCCTTGACCAGATGGAATTTGACATAATCGAGATAGACAAGACAATTGGCGCAAAAAACCGGCCGGTGATCATCATAACCTCAAATGCCAAGAAAGACCTTTCGGACCCGTTTCTTGGAAGGTGCAATTTTCACCACATAGCCTTCCCCGATCCTAAAATGATGCGCAGGATAATAAGAGTCCATTTTCCGGATATCGATTCGGAACTCATGGAGAGCGCGGTCAACGTTTTTTACAAGCTCAGGGAACTGGATGGCATTGAAAAACGGCCTGCAACGCGGGAGCTTGTAAACTGGTTAAGAGCCTTGAAATCAGATCCGGATTTCAAGGCAAAGGACCTTGGAAAGGGAGATATACCGTATCTCGGCGTTCTGTTTAAAAAGAGCCAGGATTATGAGAAAGCGGTCAATACTGTGAGCCGGAGAAGGCTGACGTAAGAAGCAGGGGTCGGAGGGCAGGGGTCAGGGATCGGGGGTCAGGGGTCAGTAAGCAGTTATCAGTAAACAGTTATCAGTAACCAGAAACCAGAGATTTATTATGTTCATAGGTTTTTTCTATAAATTGAAAGAAGCGGGTATTCCTGTCAGCCCGACTTCCTTTCTCACACTTCATAAGGCGCTCAGCAGAGGGCTTGTCTCCTCCCTGGATGATTTTTACACCGCCTCCCGCGCTGTTCTTGTTAAGAGTGAAAGATATTTTGACCTTTTCGACCAGGTTTTCGCCCATCATTTTGAAGGCGCCGAAATGCCTGATTATGAGGGTGTTGAGCTTGATGAGCTGGCAAGATCATTGCTTGAATCATGGCTTAAGGACCCCAAAACCCTTGCTTCGGCTCTTGACCTTGATGAATCGGAAATTGCAAAGCTGACACCGGATGAGCTGATCGAATATTTCAAAAAACGCCTGAAAGAGCAGAAAGAAAGACATGACGGCGGAGGCAGGTGGATTGGAACCGGCGGGACTTCGCCTGTGGGTCATTCCGGGAATCATCCCGGAGGCATGCGGGTAGGAGGTGGTTCGAGGAACAGGTCGGCAGTTAAAGTTGCTATGGAAAGAAGATACAGGGATTATTCCTTAGATGGGCCGCTTACCCAGGCAATGGTCGGTGAAGCCCTGAAGAGGCTCAGAAACATGATCCCGGCAGGTCCGAAGAACAGGGTAAATGTGGATGAAACAATCTACCAGACCATGAAGAATGCGGGCGAAATCGAGATAGTTTTTGACAGGGTTTTAAAAGACCGCTTAAAGATCGTCATTGCCATAGACAACGGCGGGTGGTCTATGGATCCCTATGTCCTTGTTGTCCAGACTCTTTTTGATTATGCGCGGGCTCAGTTCAAGGACTTAAAGATCTATTATTTCCACAACACCGTTTACGGGACAATCTGGCAGGATCCGTCGAGGTATAAAAAGCCGCAGAAAATTGAAGAATTTGCCCGGTTCGATCCTGAAACCAGGCTCGTGCTGGTGGGAGATGCCAGCATGGCTCCCTATGAGCTCATGGCGTCGGACGGCTCTATACATATAGAGGAAAGAAGCGGAAAACCAAGCCTTGAGTGCCTTAAATTTCTTGCAAAAAATTTCCGCCATTCCGTTTGGCTGAATCCCATGCAGTCAAACATGTGGGGGTACACACAGACCATCTCGGTGATAGGCCGTATTTTCCCGATGTTTGAGCTTTCCATAGACGGGCTTGAGAAGGCAGTAGCTCATCTCATGGCGAAATAGTGAAAGAATTTATTTTATTGCATTCCGGCAAGACTTTTAGCAAGCCCTGGCAGCCTCCCCAGAACATCCTCTTCCTGTCCTTTTACAAACCTTGTTGATGCCAGGCCAAGAGTTGCGAATGTTTCCACATCAATCCTTTTTGCATTTAAAAGGTATGTTTTCCCGAGAATTCCAAGGCTTCCGGTTACGATCTGGTTCGCTGCAAGACCTTTTCCAGCTTTAACAGCCTGTTTTTCATCAATAAGGCCACTCTGCTGAAGCGCCATTTCGCGAAGCACATCGAGCAGGTTTTCCCTGTTTATCAGGATAAATCTGTTCAAAAGGAAAAGTTCTTCTCTAAGAACCTCGGTAACTATCAGCGCAACCGTCCTGTATTGTTCAGGCGCCTCAAGATCATAGATAACCAGCCTGTCCATGCCTGAAATATCTTCGTGTCTCGGCTTCACAGGCGCCGGTGCAGTGATTTTTGGTTCGGGTTTCGGAGCTGCCGTAATCAGTTTCGGCTCAGGGGATATAACCGGCTTTACGGGAACTTGAGGCGGAACCTTCGGTTTTGTTTCGGGTGCCGTCGCAATCTCCACACTCTGTGTATACATATTTTCGCTCTTTCTGATTGCCGTTTCGAACATGTCATTCTTTGCTTTCAGAAAAACGGTGCGGTACAATTTCTTTATGATTTCAATCATCTTCTCATTGCTTGCTCTGTCAAACGTGTCCAGTCGGGTGCTCGCTTCATACAGTTTTCCGGAACTTGTGTTTATCAGGTTTATGGTAAAATTAAAGTCGACGCCTCCCCTTTTGTCCGGTTCCATTCTCCGCTCGATTACTAAAACATATTCAGCGTAAAGAACCTTTCCTATCTCTCTTGAAAGAGCCCAGTTATTTTTTGACATCTCCAGGTATGACGGGTTTTGTCCCCTGAGCACTTCTTTAACATCTTGTTCCGGCACAACTTCATAAATGCCGGTCTGTTTGAGAAATCGTTCAGTTCTGCCGATCTGTCTTGTTGCGAACTCATTATGAGAAGAGTTCCAGGATCCTGCTCCTGTGGGAAACGGAAAAGGAGCGGATATAGGCTGGACATAGACCCTCAGTTTTGCGGTTGGGGGGGGAGAAGGAATTGCTTTAAGCTGGACTCCAGCGCAGGAGTTCAGGAGCAAAAGAGAAACCATGGTCAAGATATATATGAAAACCCTTAAAAAAAGATTTTTCATAAGAAAACCTCTATCGTGCTTTTTCCCCGCAACCCTTCATCGGATCAGTTTTGCCGTAATTTCTGCAACATGCTTTCCCTGGAAACGGGCTGCATCCAGTTCATTCTGGCTGGGCATCCTTTCACCCTTTCCGCCTGCAATCGTTGTTGCTCCGTAGGGAGAGCCGCCGGTCACTTCATCTATGCGCATCTGTCCCGCAAAGGCATAGGGTAATCCGACTACTATCATACCGTGATGAAGAAGGGTGATATGAAAACTCAGAATCGTCGATTCCTGGCCGCCGTGCTGCGTGGCGCTGCTTGCAAAGACACTTCCGACTTTTCCGACAAGAGCCCCTTTAGCCCAGAGTCCGCCGGTTCCGTCAAGGAACTGGCGCATTTGCCCGCACATGTTTCCGAAACGTGTGGGGGTGCCGAAAATGATTGCATCTGCCTCGGCAAGATCTTCGACTTTACAAACCGGGATATGAGCATATTTTTTCTGTGCATCAAGGGCTCCCATATTCCCAAGTATCTCTTCCGTCAGCGTTTCCGGAACACGATAAATATTTACTTCAGCTCCTTTTACCTTGCTTGCGCCTTCCTTAACAGCTTCCGCCATTTTGTAAATATGACCATACATAGAATAGTAGACGATTAAGACCTTCATAACGAACCTCCTTTCTTTTGCAAAACAGTTAACTCATTGTTAAGTTTACGAAGTTATCGGTCAAGGGTCGTTGTTATTTCCCTTTTTGGAAAGTGAGGAGAACGCAGTGGATAGAATATTCAATAACTAATTGTAATTTATACAGCATCTAAAAACGATAATGCAAGACGTATTTATCCGCATGAGGTAATCGCAATAAATTCATTGCTGGGGGATATCAAACAGCCTGCATGTGTTTTCAAAGATCCTGGCTGAGATGGTTTCAGGGTCTTCATTTTTTATTTCAGCCAGCTTAAAAAGAACCGATTTTACGAAGGCAGGTTCGTTGCGCCGGGTTTGATTTTTCTCCGGAGCCGGTGTGAGGTAAGGCGCATCAGTTTCAATAAGGAGACGGTCATCCGGAATCATCGGGATCAGATTTCTTAAGTCTTCGCCCCGGCTCATGATTGTAACTATGCCGGTTATACCGATGTAGAGCCCGAGATCAAGGTATTCTTTAAGCTCTTTTTTGTTTCCGCTGAAGCAATGCATAACTCCCTTTATCTCCTCTTTTTCATGAGCCTTTAGAATTTCGAGAAATCTGCCATTGCTCTCTCTTTCATGAAATATTACAGGAAACCCGAGTTCGTCCGCAATTTCAAGCTGCCTTATGAACCATTTTTCCTGGTCCTCCCTTGGTGAGAACATGCGGTTGAAATCAAGACCTGTTTCACCCCATGCCTTGACTTTCCTGTTTTCGGAAAGATCTCTTAAAAAGTTCAAGGTATCATCGCTGCACTCTTTCGAATCATGGGGGTGGACTCCCACCGATGCGAAAAAGCCGGGGTTCGATTCCGCCAGTTTTACCGCTTTGACGGAACTTTTCAAGTCTATTCCGACAATCATTATTTTGCAGACACCTGCATTTTTTGCTCTTTTTATGACCGAATCGAAATCCTTGTCATATGCCCGGTCATCCAGATGACAGTGGCTGTCAAATAATTTCATTGGTTACACCTGAGTTGATACTTTTTGCGAGTTCATCGATATTTAACAAATGTATGATAAAGGCATGAAGCATTTAGCACTTAAAAATGATATTTTCAACGGCAACTTTGACGGCTTCGTAAAAAGTCAAAATTCAGACGGCAAAGTAAAAAGCTCATTATGCAAGGCGCGCGAAAGATGAAGCGTCCGCGGCGGCGGACAGAATGACTTTTTGCAAAGCCGTCATATTTTAAAGTTGATTTAATGAAAATTATATGGTTGGTTAAAAAGTTACATTTTGGGCATAAATTGGCAGAAAACAGATAACTGCCGTATCAATATAATAATTTTTCGTGCTGGAGGTCTAAAGATGTTCAAAATCGTGAAACGTGAAGAGATGGCTGGGGGCACTGTGATTCTGAATGAAATCGAAGCGCCTTTGATTGCCCAAAAGGCAAAGCCGGGCCAGTTTGTGATTATTAAGGCCAATGAAACAGGTGAGAGGATTCCGTTGACAATGGCGGATACCGACCCGAAAAAAGGAACAATAACCGTAATTTATATGATTGTCGGAAAATCGACCGCTCTTTTCAAGACACTTAAAGTGGGCGAAGGCTATCAGGATGTCATAGGACCTCTTGGAAAGCCGACGCATGTTGAAAAGCTCGGAACGGTTGTTTGCGTGGGAGGCGGAACAGGCGTTGCGGTTCTTCATCCGATCACTAGAGCGCTTAAAGAGGCCGGGAACCACGTGATAGGAATTATCGGCGCGAGGAACAAGGGGCTTCTTATCCTTGAGGAGCAGATGAAGGCTGCTTCAAGCGAGCTTCATGTATGCACCGATGACGGATCATACGGACATCACGGATTTGTCACGGAGGTTTTAAAAAAGATGCTTGAAACAAAAGACGTGAAGCTTGTTGTCGGCATCGGCCCTGTTCCGATGATGAAATTTGTGTCCAAAATGACCAAGGAATTCAAGGTTAAAACGCTTGTAAGCCTTAATCCCATAATGATTGACGGCACAGGCATGTGCGGCGGCTGCCGTGTATCTGTCGGAGGCGAGACAAAATTTGCATGTGTGGACGGGCCGGAATTCGACGGGCACCAGGTTGATTATGACGGCCTCATGCAGCGTCTCCAGGCATATTGTGACGAAGAGAAAGAATGTTACGGTACATTCTGCAAGTTAAACCAGTAGTCTCATTTCATTGTTTGTTATGACCGGTTATCAATTTTTTAAATAGTTTCGAATTGAATCGGAATTTTTATACGGAGGATTATATGGCTGAAGAAGAGGTAAAAAAAGCTAAGAAAGAAGCGATTCCACGGCAGCCCATGCCTGAGCAGGCTCCGGAAGTGCGAAGAAGAAATTTCAAGGAGGTTCCGATCGGATATACTCCTGAGACGGCGATGCTGGAGGCGCAGAGATGCCTTCAATGCAAAAAACCAGGCTGTGTAGACGGCTGTCCGGTACAGGTTGATATTCCGGGTTTTATAAATCATATAAAAGAAGGGAATTTTACCGGAGCAGCAAGGCTGTTATGGCAGAAGAACTCTCTTCCTGCCGTGTGCGGAAGAGTGTGCCCGCAGGAGGTACAGTGCGAAGGAGTCTGCATTGTCGGTAAAAAAGGACAGCCTGTCGCAATAGGGAATCTTGAAAGATTTGCCGCCGATTATGAGAGGATTAACGGAAAAGGAGAGCTTCCTCCAAAAGCTCCGCCTACAGGCAAGAAAGTTGCTGTTGTCGGCTCGGGACCTTCCGGGCTCACTGTTGCAGGCGATCTTATTGCCAAAGGGCATGAGGTTACGGTGCTTGAGGCCTTTCATAAACCGGGCGGTGTGCTTGTTTACGGGATTCCGGAATTCAGGCTTCCGAAAGATATTGTCTTTTCAGAAGTTGCCTTCATGGAAAGACTTGGCGTAAAGCTTGAATGCAACAGTGTTGTGGGAAGAACAGTGACGCTCGATGAGCTGTTTGCCCAGGGCTTTGATGCTGTTTATGTCGGTGTGGGAGCCGGCCTTCCGACATTCATGAATATTCCAGGCGAAAACCTTATCGGGGTTCTTTCCGCAAACGAATATCTGACTCGCGCAAACCTCATGAAGGCCTATCTCTTCCCGGAATATGATACGCCGATTGTAAAGGGCAAAAATGTAGTTGTCCTCGGCGCCGGAAACGTCGCAATGGACTCTGCAAGAACAGCAATGCGCCTCGGTGCGGATAATGTCAAAATTGTTTACAGAAGATCGAGGCAGGAGATGCCTGCAAGGGCTGCCGAGATTCATCATGCCGAGGAAGAAGGGATAGAATTCTTCCTGCTTACGGCTCCAACCCGTTTCCTTGGAGACGAAAAGGGGAGAATTACCGGCATGGAATGCCTGAAGATGGAACTTGGAGAACCCGACCAGTCGGGAAGGCGCCGACCTATCCCGGTTAAGGGCTCGGAGTTTAAAATGGAATGCGACCTTGTGATCGTTGCTGTCGGAGCAGGCGCAAACCCGCTGCTCACCCAGTCAACACCTGAACTGTCTTTAAACAAGCGCGGTTACATCATTGCTGATCCGGAGACCGGCAAAACCACAAAGAAGGGCGTGTGGGCAGGCGGTGATATTGTCACGGGTTCAGCGACCGTTATTCTTGCCATGGGCGCCGGAAGAAAAGCCGCCGACTCCATCCACAATTATCTTAAGTGGGGATGGTAGGGAACGAGAAAAGGTTCAGGGGGAAAGGCACAGAGGCACATAGCCGGAAGAAAGTTAAGAGTGAATAGTCAAAAAACGAGACTTTTGAAGAACATTCAATTTTGCTCAAGTACAAGGAAGGCGATAATTTCAAACGCAGGAATACATCGAAGTATTTCGAGTATTGAAATTTGAACCTGACACAGTAATCGGGCAAAAGGGAGTGTTATGCAAAGGTCTCGCCGCTTCCTCCCTCAACCGACTCTCTGTCCAGCCATAATACACCTCTTCAAGTCGCATCTTCCGAAGCTCCTGTGGCATCTCTGTCCGTCTCATCTGTCACCTCCATAGGTGACCTTAACCGGACAGATCGTGTGCTACAATCCGGACAATTTACGTGTTACTGACAAATCAAAACCATTTCTTGACTTTTAAATATGCAGGAATATAATGCAGCCATCACAATCCACTTTTCGTTAATGGCGTGACAAATCCTGTTTCCACCAATACATACCACTTGTATTATTTTCAGATTTGGCATTGAACCGAAACAGCGAGCGAATTCCCAGCCGAAGGTCCGCCGCGGCAGACTTGCGGCGGGGTTAGCGAGCGGATTAAAAACAGACACTATTCCCTACGGTCGAATCCGCCTCAGGCGGACCGCTGCTTGCGGCGGGGAGCTTCAAACTTGGAGCTTTCGGATGTAATCAATATAATGATGCTCTCGTAAAAAGTCATATGCGAACGGATTTGAGATTTTTGGGGAATAGATTTTTAAGGAACTGAGCGTTAAAAATCACAAGCTGTTTGAGGGCGTTAGCCCGAGTTCTTGTGATTTAGCGAAGTGACTTAA
>JAUYEO010000097.1 GCA_030689795.1 Desulfobacterales bacterium
ACATCACCGAGCGCAAGCAGGCGGAGGAGGCTCTTAGTGTACGGGAGCGAACCTATCGGACCCTTGCCGAAAACCTACCGGGGATCGTTTACCGTGTTCATATCCGTGAAAAAGACCGCATGCAGTTCTTTAACAACATACTCGTGACCATGACCGGGTATAACGAGAAAGAATTAATTGAGGGGGAAGTCTGTTCAATCGATCCCCTGATTGTTGCGGAAGACCGGGATAGGGTAATTGCTGAAGTGAACGCTGCGATCAAGGATAACCGCAGTTTTTCTATAGAGTACCGCATAACCCATAAGGACGGGACCTCACGGTTCTTCTTTGAGCGAGGGCGACCGATCTTCGGTAATGATGAATTGCACTGCATCGATGGGGTCATTCTGGACATCACTGAGCGAAAGCGGGCAGAGGAGGCGCTGCGGGAGAGCGAGGAGAAATATCGTAATCTCGTTGAGAATGCAGCCGAGGCCATTTATGTGGCTCAGGATGGTAAGCTGGTGTTTCTCAATCCGATGACCGCCATGATGTCCGGTTATTCCGGTGAGGAACTCATGGCAAGACCATTTACTGAGTTCGTTCACCCGGATGACCGGGATATGGTTATCGACCGGCATGTCAGGCGAATTAAGGGCGAGGAGCTTCCTCATATCTATTCTTTTCGGATTATCCATAGAGACGGCAACATCAGGTGGGTAGAACTGAATACCGTCTTGATAAACTGGAAGGGGAAACCAGCTACTCTGAATTTCCTGAGTAACATCACCGAGCGTAGGCAGGCGGAATTGAAATTGAAGGAAAGCGAAGAGATCATGCGCTATATTATCAAACACGATCCCAATGCCATCGCCGTCTATGATCGGAACCTTCAATACATTGCCGTCAGCAACCGATACCTTCAGGACTATAATGTCAAGGAATCGGATATCATCGGCAAACACCATTACGAGGTATTCCCAGAGATGCCTCAGAAATGGAAAGATGTGCATTTGCGATGTCTTGCCGGTGCAATTGAGCGGAACGATGACGATTATTTCGAACGGCCTGATGGTTCCATTACTTACAATAGCTGGGAGTGCCGACCATGGCATCGGTCTGATGGTGAAATCGGCGGCATCATTACATACACCGAAGTGACGACCGAACGTAAGAAGTCGGAGGAGGAATTGAGGACTTCTCGTTCGCAGTTACGTGCACTTGCCGCGCGACTGCAACAGATACGTGAATATGAGAGGATCATGATTGCGCGAGAAATTCATGACGAAATGGGAGGGGGACTTACCGGGTTGAAGATGGACCTCTCATGGCTGTTACGCAAAATGAGCGACGCAGACCCGGGTGAAGCGCGCGTTGCCTTGATGGACAAGATTCATACATCGAATGCGTTGATAGATCAAATGATCCACGTAGTACGCCGTATATCCACAGATTTGCGGCCATCCGTTCTGGACGATTTAGGGCTGATAGCCGCTCTGGAGTGGCAGTTGTCGGAATTTACGAGTCGCACTGAAATTCCGCATGAGTTTGCCACAACCATCGAATATGTTAACATGGAAGAGAACACAGCCATTGCCGTGTTTCGCATCTTTCAGGAAGCGCTCACGAACGTGGCGCGACACTCCCGGGCAACAAAGGTTGCCGTCATTTTACGAGAGGGTGAGCGGAGTCTTTTCGGGGATAAAAGTCTTGTTCTTGAGATCAGGGACAACGGCAGGGGAATCACGGAGGAGGAAATTCTGAATCCGGAATCACTCGGTCTGCTTGGCATGAAAGAACGTGTTCTGGCTTTTGAAGGAGAACTCTCAATTCGTGGTGAGCCCGGTGGCGGGACCGCACTTGTCCTGCAAATACCCCGAAAGCAGGGAGAAGTATCATGATCAGAGTGATTATCGTCGATGACCACCCAGTGGTCCGGCGTGGCCTGAGGCAGATTATCGAAGACGAACCGGATATGGAAGTCGCCGGGGAAGCAAAAAACGCCGAGGAGTGTTTTTCGCTTGTTCGAAAGTCGGACTGCACGCTCGTTCTTCTGGATATCACGCTACCCGACAAGAGCGGTTTTGATGTGTTGAAACAGTTGAAGTACGAACATCCGGGGCTCCCCGTCCTCATTCTCAGCATTCATCCGGAGGACGAGTATGCTTTGCGGCTCATCAAGGCTGGCGCTTCTGGATATCTGATGAAAGAAGGGGCGCCGGACGAACTGGTTAAGGCCATCAGAAAAGTGAATGCCGGGGGTAAGTATGTCAGTGCATCTCTCGCCGAGAAACTGGTTTCCCATCTGGATGCGTTTGATAAACCGCCTCACGAGGACCTCTCAAACCGCGAATTTCAAATCTTATGTATGATTGCCCAGGGAAAGTCACTAAAGAGTATCGCGGGTGAACTCTGTGTCAGCGACAAAACGGTCAGCACTTACCGCAGCCGCATCATGGAAAAAATGAAAATGAGCAACAATTCCGATCTGACCCGCTATGCATTAGAAAATCACCTCGTCTGAATCAGGGTGAGGGAGCCAATTGCAAAAGTCGTCATTCCCGTGCAAACGGGAATCCAGAAATTTTTGCAACATATTGAAAAGACTGGATTCCCACTTTCGTGAGAATGACAAATTCTTCTCTTTTTAGGACTTTTGCAATTGGATCGAGGGGCTAAAGTTTATGACATTGTTATTGACCTGACGCCATCTTT
The DNA here is from genome assembly GCA_030689795.1 of Desulfobacterales bacterium. Classification (GTDB taxonomy): domain Bacteria; phylum Desulfobacterota; class Desulfobacteria; order Desulfobacterales; family RPRI01; genus RPRI01. The sequence continues at coordinate 2,695 of JAUYEO010000097.1, forward strand.
CGGCTATAGTGCAATTGAAATGCATAATAGCCGAAAGATTTGGATATTGACCATATGTATATTACACGCACACTTGAATCGTTCATAGGCTCGGCGGCAAAGCAATTTCCCGTCCTGCTCCTGACCGGCGCCAGACAGGTAGGGAAAACCACGTTTCTGAAACATCTCATCAGTGAAAACATGACTTATGTTACCCTTGATGATCCACTTGTCTTGCGCCTGGCAAAAGAAGATCCAGCGCTTTTCTTCCAGAAATTTATACCGCCCCTACTTATAGACGAGATCCAGTATGCACCGGAATTGTTGCCATACATCAAAATACAGGTAGATACCAATCGCAGGCCAGGATTATTCTGGCTTACTGGCTCCCAGCAGTTTCACATGATGAAGGGTGTTTCCGAAACCCTGGCCGGTCGCGTTGCCGTTGTACAGATAATGGGATTTTCCAGAAGGGAACTGGTGGGACAAAGCGGAGAGTCCCGGCCCTTTCTTCCCATTCCGGAGAATGTTCGGAAGCATTCAAATACAGGGGGAAAACTCACGCTGAGAGAATTGTACAGTATCATCTGGCGGGGATCTTTTCCGGCAATCGTTCTGGATGAAGGAATGGATCGTGATTTGTTTTACGGTTCTTACGTCCAGACATATCTGCAACGCGACATCCATGAACTGGCACGGGTGGGCGACGAACTGGCGTTCCTGCGATTCTTGCGAGCGGCGGCGGCGCGGACAGGGCAGTTATTGAATATCACGGAATTGGCAAGAGATGCCGCCATTGCCGTCAACACTGGAAAAAGCTGGCTTTCCATCTTACAGGCATCCGGGATTGCCTACCTGCTGGAGTCCTACCATACAAATGTGACCAAGCGCCTGGTAAAGACTCCAAAACTCTATATTCTCGATACCGGCCTTTGCGCCTATCTGACAGAATGGTCCTCTCCGGAAACCCTTGAAGCGGGGGCCATGTCGGGTGCGATTCTAGAAACCTGGATGTTAACCGAACTGTTGAAAGGCTACTGGCATAATGGCCGCCGGGCGCCTTTTTACTTTTATCGTGACAGGGACATGAAGGAAATTGATCTGCTTATCATTCAGGATGGCGCCGTTTATCCCCTGGAATTCAAGAAAACAGCCTCGGCCGGAAAGGGTGATGTTCGGCATTTTCATGGACTGGAAAAGCTGAAGTTGCCCATTGGACCAGGCGGCGTCATTTGCCTTACCGAACAGCCTCTACCCCTCACACCATCCACTTGGTCCATACCGGTAGCCGCGCTCTAATAATTTTATAACAGCCTCTAACAGAGATTTGTATGCTCCCCTTCCTTGTAGGGATTCCCCGACAAAAAGATCAGGTTTTCCTGACAGACAAGTCTTGGTGATAGTGGTAACATAAATCAAAAATAACTTCCTGCGAGGTCTGCCATGAAAGTCCTTATTGTTGATGATTCGAAGATCGTGTGTGAGGGACTGCAGCAAATGCTCATCAATATTGCCGACGTTGAAGTCGTCGGGCAAGCCAACGATGCCCAGGATGCTATCACTGCCATCTTAGAGTACGAACCGGATGTGGTGATCCTGGACATACGCCTGCCCGGCCTGAGCGGTATCGATGTTTTGAAAGATATCAGGGCGAAGAACTTGTCAAGCCTGGTCATCATGCTGACCAATTATCCATATCCCCAGTACCGGAAAATATGCAAGGAACTGGGAGCCGATTATTTTTTTGATAAAGTGACGGAAATCGAAGAGATTCCTATTTTGATTGAAGAATTGGCAAAAAATAAACATGAAAACATGAAAAAAGGCAGGAATAAAAAAAATGAATCGATTGATCCGGCTTGTTAACTTTAATCTTGACGATCAGAAATATGCCCTGTTCCTTTCTGCCGTAATACGAATTATTCGTGTTGTTGAGATAACAAGCTTACCGAAGGCGCCGGAAATCGTTCTCGGCGTTATCAACATGCACGGCCTGATTATTCCCGTATTTGATATCCGCAAACGTTTCCGGTTACCCCCAAGGGATATGCAACTTGACGACCAGATGATCGTCGGATACACATCGAAGCGCACCGTTGCGCTTCTTGTGGATTCCGTGAGTGATGTCATTGAAACTTCAGAGGAGAAGATTATCGCGAGTGAGAGTATCCTTCCCGGGCTGGCGTATGTTGAAGGTGTTGTAAAGACGGAAGAAGGTATGATTCTCATTCATGATCTTGAACAGTTTCTTTCCCTTCAGGAGGAGAAAGCTCTTCATGAAGCGATGGAGGAGTTAAACCGGAATGAACGGAAAGACTGATTATCAGAGCATTCCTAATGCGCTTCTTCCCGGATTGAGCGAATATCTGACGGCTGAAATCGGTTTGCACTTTTCAAACAGGAACAGGAATGAACTCCATCAGAAGATGACAGCCGCCATGAAGGATTTCGGTTTTGAAGATGTCGGTGAATTTATTGAGTGGCTTCTCTCTTCATCGCCCACACAAAAACAGATTGAAATCCTTGCAAGTCATCTCACCGTTGGCGAAACCTATTTCTTCAGGGAGAAGAGGGCTTTTGAAATCCTGGAACAGTCCGTTCTGCCTGGACTGATAGACGCCCGTCGAAGGACAGGGAAACGTCTCAGATTATGGAGTGCCGGGTGTTCTACAGGGGAGGAACCTTACTCCATCGCCATCCTTCTCAATAAACTGATTCCCGACCTGAGGGACTGGAACATTACCATTCTCGCTACGGACATCAACACCGCAGCTCTCCGGAAAGCAGATGAAGGGATTTATTCAGATTGGTCATTCCGGGATGCGCCGCCATTTTTTAAAGATAAATATTTCGAAAGGGTGAATGGCAATCGCTATTTGCTCCTGTCCGACATCAGGAAGATGGTTACTTTTTCTTATCTTAATCTTTCACAGGATGTTTACCCCGCACTTCAGACTAATACCAATGCCATGGATGTTATCTTCTGTCGCAACGTCCTGATGTATTTTACATCCGAGCATGTCAAGAGGGCGGCTGAGCGTTTTTACCGGACCCTCGTTGACGGCGGCTGCCTGATCGTGAGCCCTGTCGAGACGTCACAGATTCATTATGCGTCGTTTGCCACGGTCCGTATTCAGGATTCAACGTTTTATAAAAAGGATACTCGTAAAACAAAGCCGGAGAGGTTAATCGCAAAATATGTTGAAAAAGAGATCCTCCCTTATTCCTTTCCCCCACAAAAAGTTAAACGCACGAAATCTGAAAAAACCTCTCATGCCGCACTATATTCTGCTTCAATAAAGCCTAAGCAATCGGTGCTGACACCGCTTGAGGAAGCGGTCGTCCTGTACCGGAAGGGTTTTTACCGGGAGGCGTAAGAAAGACTGAGGGTACTGATGTCCAACGGTAACAGCAGCCAGGAGATGCTGGTTCTGTTTACAAAAATTCTCGCGAATCAGGGGAAGCTTGAAGACGCATTCCATTGGTGTGAAAAGGCCGTCTCTGCCGATAAATGTGATCCGCATTTACACTATCTGCTCGCAATCATTCTCGAGGAACAAAAAAAGGGTGAAGAAGCGAAGGCGTCACTGAAGAAGGCGCTTTATCTCGACCCTGATTTTGTGCTGGCACATTTTGCCCTGGCCAATATTTCTTTAAGAGGGGGTAAAATTGTGTAAGCGCAGAAGCACTTTG
>JAUYEO010000120.1 GCA_030689795.1 Desulfobacterales bacterium
ATATCAAGGAGGGAGCATCGTTTGAGGGCCGTTCCAGCATGATGAATTTTTTTTCAGACAGGGGGATTGATGGAATGGGAGATTAAAGATTGAATATCTTAAAGCGGCTCTTTTTATGCATCTTATGCATCTTATGTATCATACCGGTTCTCTGCCTGTTCTCATGTTCACCCCGGATGTTTGTAATCAATGAAATAGCGGCCATTTCCGAAACAGGCGCTGCGGCTTTCGAGAAGGATGATGATCTTGAAATGCTGGAGAAGGCCATTCCGGGCAATATCAAATTTTTTGAAGCACTCCTTGAAAACAGCCCGGATAATTACAGGCTGCTTCTTCTTTTATCAAGGCTTTATGCCTCCTATTCATTCGCGTTTTTTGAAGGAAAGCTTGAAGCATCTCTTTTAACATCAGTCAATTCTGATTATACCGAACAGCAGCGGCTTAAGGAAAGCGTAAACAGATATTACATGAAGGGCGCCGATTACGCTCTCAGGGCGCTTAAAACAAGTTATCCTGAAGCGGATGAAAAATTCAAAAATCCGGGCTCGGCCGATATTTTTTTGGGAAAGATGACAAGGGAAGATGTCCCCGCTCTTTTCTGGTACGGGTTTAATCTCGGCTCATGTATAAACCTGAACCGTGATTCGGTATACTTTATTTCAAAAGCTTTCCTTGCGGAAAAGATAATGAACCGGGTGACGGAACTTGATCCGGATTATTATTACGGGGGAGCCCATCTGTTTCTCATTGCCTATTACTCATCTGTGCCGCCTTATTCGGATGAAAAACTAAAGTTGTCGCTTTTTCACTATAACAGATTAAAAGAACGCAAAGGTGGCGCATTTTTGCTCGCCGAACTTTATTACGGCCGGTATTATCTCTGGAGAAGACAGGAAAAAGAGAAATTTGAAGAGGTGATGAAGGGTATCATGCAATATTCCGGCAGAAAAAAAGAGCATCTTTTTTACAACACGATTGCGGCGCAAAGAGCAAAGATTTATCTTCAGGCAACCGGTGTTTTGTTCGAATAAACGGGAAATATATATGAAAATATTTCGTATTTCAGTCGTTTTTATTCTAGTGATATTGATTCTCTTTTGCACAGAGAACCAGTCCTGTGCAACCGTAATAAAAATTGCGTTGGTCACTCCTGAAGGGAGTACATGGACGAAGACTCTTCATAAAATGGCTGAAGAGGTGAGGGTGCGGACAAACGGGGAGATTGAATTTAAAGTGTATGCAGGCGGCATAAGCGGTGATGAGCTCGATATAATCAGGAAGATGCAGGCAGGACGAATACATGCCGCAGGCTTTTCGGGTGTCGGGCTCGGGGTTCTTCTGCCGGAAATACGTATTCTTGAAGCCCCGCTCCTTTTTAAGGACTACGGAGAAATAGATTATGTAAAAGAGAAGCTTTACACCGAATTTGCCGCCGGTTTCGCCCGGAAGAATTATATCCTGCTGGGTTTTGTGGAAGCCGGCTTTGTCTATTTTTTTTCATCATCTGAAATATCGAAACAGGATGCTTTGAAAAATATAAAGATGTGGGTCTGGAAAGGTGATACGGTTGCCCAGACCTTTCTTTCAACGTTCGGAATAAAGACATATCCGCTTCATCTGTCCGATGTTAGTACAGGGCTTGAAACCGGCATGATAGATTCATTTTATTCCCCCATCCTTGCTTCCGTCGCTTTCCAGTGGCATACAAAGATAAAATATATGCTCGATTATCCGATGGTTAATTCAACAGGCGGATTGCTGATGGAAAGAAAAATATTTGATGGACTGTCCGGGAAAAATCAGGAAATTTTAAAGGATGCCGCAAAGAAATACTGCGCCGAACTGGTACGACTGACACGCCGTGATAATGATGAGGCAAGAACGGCGCTGAAAGACTCAGGTATAAAATTTGTTCTGCCTCTGAAACAGGAGATAAGCTCTTTTCAGGATAGTGCATTAAAAACATATGAAAAAAATATCCCTGGTATTTACTCAAGGGAGCTATTTAACAGGGTTCAGGAGATAGTAAAAGAGTACAGGGAGACTCATAAAAGCGTCCAGATAGGGCAGGGGAGCCAAAGGCCGTAGAGCAGGGGCCGGAGAGATTAAAGATGCGTTTTATTAAACAGATAGATGACTTTCTGGAAAAGATCGAAAAAGTTCTCGCGGTCTTCCTCTTTTCAGGGCTTGCTCTTCTCATAACGTTTAACATTCTTTCCAGGAATATTTTTGATTATTCATTCGAAAAGATATTTGAAACCGCCCCGGTTCTGGTTCTCTGGCTGGCGCTTGTAGGATCATCCCTCGCATTGAAAAAAAGACGCCATATAAAAATAGAGCTTCTGCTCAGGTACTGCCCGGCAATATGCCGTTATTATTCAAATTATGCGGTTTCTTTTTTCGGCATGGCTGTGACGGGGATCCTTTTTTATTCTTCACTGCAGTTTGTGTCGAATGAGGTTCAGATTTTCGGGAATAGGGGCTTTTTTTCCGTGATATTTCCTCTGTTCTTTGCCCTGTCATTTTTCAGGTATTTTACATGGATTGTGTATGATGCATATAATCGATAATTGACCCGAAACAGCGAGCGCATTCCTCGCGGCTTGCCGCGGGGTTAGCGAGCGAATTAAGAAATAGCTTGCAATTCCTTGCGGGGGAGATTCCCCGCAGCTTGCTGAGGGGAGGCTTCAATGAATCTATTCACTCTCATCATCATCGGGATGTTTCTTTTCGCTGTTCTTGAAACACCTCTTTTTACAATCATCGCCGGCTTATCAATAGCCTGCTTCTTTTTTATTGATAATGAATGGGCTTCCATCCAGACAATAGTGATTGAAATGAACAGACTTGCTTCGATGCCTGTTCTGGTGGCTCTGCCGCTTTTTACCTTTTCCGGCTGCCTGCTTGCCGAAACAGGTGCGCCGATGCGTATCATGAATCTGATGGGAGCATTAACCGGACGGATTCCGGGCGGGATAGCCGTGGCAGCGATCTGTTCCTGCGCTTTTTTCACGGCCCTGACCGGCGCAAGCGGAGTAACCATAGTGGCCATCGGGAGTCTTCTCTATCCTGTTCTTCTCAGGCAGGAATATGATGAAAATTTTTCCCTGGGGCTGCTGACGACATCGGGAAGCCTCGGACTCCTGTTTGCCCCGAGCCTTCCCGTTATCCTTTACGGTGTTGTAGCGCAGGTTGATGCAGCGGTGATATTCAAGGCTGCCCTTGTTCCGGGCATACTTCTTGTTCTTCTTCTTTCGGCCTACGCGTTCTTTCATGCACCGAAGCAGCGGGCGCATTCTCCGCTGCTTTCAGCGCTCTCCAAAGACTCACAGAGGTCCTGCGGCGGGGAGCTTCAGTATGTTATGCCGGACAGAAAAGATGCTCATAAAAAAAAGACCGGATGGAAAGATGTATGGAATGCTTTGAAGGAGGGAATCTGGGAGTGGCCCATTCCCCTGGTCATCATAGCCGGAATATACGGGGGTTTTACGACTATCGCCGAAGTTTCAGCGCTTGTTCTTGTCTATGTCGTTGCTGTTGAATGCTTTGTGCTGAGAGAGATCGATTTTTCAAGGCGCCTGCCCGGCATTATTATAGAAAGCGTCATTGTCTCGGGCGCAATTATTATCATTCTCGGATTTGCCCTTGGCTTTACCGGGTACCTTGTTGACGAGGAGATTCCCGGCCGCCTTCTCGGGTATCTTGTTAATTTAACGGAAAATAAATATTATTTTCTTGCCGGTTTGAATCTTTTTCTGCTTGCCGTCGGCTGCCTGATGGATATTTTTTCAGCTATTGTAATTATCGTTCCGGTCATAGTTCCGATTGCAGTACAATACGGTATTGATCCGGTTCACCTGGGCATCATTTTTCTTTTAAATCTTGAGATCGGCTATTCGACTCCGCCGGTTGGAATAAACCTGTTTATTGCCGGCCTGAAATTCGGAAAACCGGTAACGCAGCTTTACCGGGCATCAGTGCCCTACCTTTTAATCATGCTGCTTTTGCTGGCCGCAATTACATACATTCCGGCCTTAAGCCTTTTCCTTGTCCGATGATTCAGGAGAGATATTTTTCTCTTTATCGAGGATCCGTCTTATTGCTTCCGCAATGCCGGCTTTTGTAACCGGTTTCATTACGATCTCGCGGATACCGACAGCCTTAGCCTTTGATTCAAGGGACATGTCGTTGAAACCGCTGTAAAGAATTACAGGAATATCCTTTCTGATTTTCATCATTTCATATCCAAGATCAACACCTGTCATTGCAGGCATTGTCATGTCGGTTATGACGAGATCGAAATCCCCGGGGGCTGCAGAGAAGATCATAAGGGCTTCAGAGCTGTTTTTGATTGCCGTGACTTTGTATCCGAGGCGCTCCAAAAGTTGCTTCATCATTATCAGGATCTGTTCCTCGTCATCAACAATGAGTATATTTTCATCGCCGCGGGGGATAACGCCGCCTGTAATACCCGCAGTTTCCGGTTTATCCGTATCGATTTTAGGAAGATAAACGGAAAATGCGGTTCCTTTCCCGACTCTGCTGTCTAAGGTGATAAATCCTCCGTGAATCTGAACAATGCCGTGAACCAGCGACAATCCGAGGCCGGTTCCTTTGCCCGGATCTTTTGTGGTGAAGTAAGGCTCAAAAATTCTATCCAGGATACTCTTCTCGATTCCGTGGCCGGTATCCCTTACAGTAAGTTTGACAAAATCGCCGACCTTCATATTCGGAGTATTTCGTATCGTTTCGGGTGTCAGGAATGCATTTGTCAGGGAAATATCAATCCGTCCGCCGGTTTTCTCCATGGCATGGTAGGCGTTGGTGCAAAGGTTCATAATGATCTGATGAATCTGGCTGGGGTCGGAGAGGACATGGCCGCAGTTTTTATCTATGTTCGTGATTATTTCAATAGATTTCGGTATTGAGGACCTTAAAAGTTTTATGGTTTCGGTTATTATAGGCTGGGGATTCATAGAAACGCGCTTCTGCTCGGTCTGGCGGCTGAAGGTAAGGATCTGCTGAACAAGATCTCTGGCGCGGTCAGCGGCCTTGATTACATTCGAAAGATTGCTGTAGGCGTCCGATTCGGGAGGTATATCATCCATGGCCAGCTCCGTGAAGCCCACTATAGGCGTGAGAATATTGTTAAAGTCGTGCGCAATACCGCCTGCAAGGGTTCCTACCGATTCCATCTTGCGCGCCTGACTTAACTGGGACTGCAATACCAGCCTTTCCTCCTGCTGGCGGATTCTTTCAGATATGTCCACTCCGACTGCAACAATATATGTTTCATTATCCAGTTGTGTCCTCGAGCAGTTTATATAATAAGGAACGAATTTTCCGCCTTTAACCGCCATGTGTGTTTCAAAATCGCCGGCGCCTCTTGCAAATATATCCTTTATCCTGTTTTCGTCCGATTCCCGGTCTTCCGGAATAACAAAGTCGAAGAAACTCATTTGTCCTGTTTCGAGGGAGGAAAAACCAGTGGTATTTTCCAGCTGCTTGTTCCATTTTTCGAGCCGCCCGTTCTCTTTTATTATAATAACGAGGGCTGGAAGGCTGTTTATTATGGCCTCTATGATTTTATTCTGCTGGAACAATTCTTCCGCGCGTTTTCTGTTATTCATCTCTTTCTGCGCCTGTTGGTAAAGGCGGGCATTCTCAATGGATATTGCCGCAGAGCCCGCAAGAGCTTCCAGGAGTGAAACATGGTTCGGATCGAACCGTCCGGGATTTGTATCGACTACCTGCAGGACGCCGATCGCCTCTTTTTTCAGCCTTATCGGAACGCCGAGGATGGAGCGCATGCTCGTGCCGGTCATGAGATCAACGCCTTTAAAATGGCGCGAATCATTTATCGTGTCCGACACCATGAGGCTTTTGTTGTTGCTTGCCACCCATCCCGCAATGCCCTGCCCTTCGGGGAGGCGTAATCCCTGAATGCTGTTGCCCGACGAACCGGTCGCTTTCTGGCATACCAGTTCTCCGGTGCTCAAATCGGTCAGCCAGATGGTGGTTCCAGCAACAGCCATAAGGTTTCTAACCTCTTCGAGTACAGTTTCAAAAACCTTGTCAAGTTCAAGGGACGAACTGACAGCCTGGCTTGCTTTATTTAACAGGCTGAGCTCAAGATTATGCCGCAGAAGGGACTTTTCTGCGCGTTCCCTGTCGCTTATATTTCTGATTATAATCACTTTTTTTATTTTTTCGTCATCGAGATGGAGCATGTCGAGGGTTACAATATATTCATTCAGTTCAAGTTTTTTGTCGCTATGCCCTATCTCGTCTCCCTTTTCCGTATTAATCAGATTATCTATGTAGCTCCTGTCGCTTTTCCCGAAAAGATCCGTGAAATATGAACCGAGCAGTTTCTCTTCCGATATTCTGGTTAGATTCAGGGCGCTTGGATTGGCATACACTATTCTTCCTTCCGTAATTTCCAGGATGCCGTCGGACATCTTTTCCAGTATGACTTCAAAATGTATTTTTACGGAAAGCAATTCGTTGGTGATTTCTCTTTTGTCAATTTTTTCAATACCGGTCACTTTATCGTGAAAATCGGATTCAGGGTTTTCAACTGCATCAAGAACATTGCGCGCCATTTCTGCAAGAGGTCCTTTTACTATGCAGCGATTGGCTCCTACGGAAATTAAGTTCGCTTTTTCTTCAGCAGCGATGGATGAGAGGATAATGATCCGTGTTTTATCAAGCTCCCTTGAGCCTCTTATTATTTTGCAGAGTTTTTTGCCGTCGATATTAGGCATTACAAGGTCGACAAACATGATGTCGGGAGTATATGTCTTTAGAATATCAAGCGCGGTCAGCCCATCCGGAGCTGTAACAACTTTATAACCCTGGTTTGAAAGGATATCGGTAAGAAATTCCCGGATAAAGACATCGTTATCAACTGCAAGAATTTTTTTCATAATTGGTATTCCGGATTCCATCTGTAAAAAATTAATAAATATGGTTCTTCTCCCAAATAGTCGGAAGAGAAGGGCCTATGGTCTTACGGAAGATTATCGACATCTATCAGTATCGAAATATCCCCGTTTTCCATAATGCCTACTCCTGAAAAAAGCTTTATCCTTGACAGGAGTTCTCCCACCGGCAGTATCATAAGAGGGCGGTTCCCGATTACATTATCAACTATTAATTTCATGCAGGATTTTTCATCTGCGAAACCGGCTTTATCTGCGGCATATCTGAGGCTCAACACGGTTGCGTAATTGTTTTTTTCACCTGCAATTCCCATAAGTTTTCTCGTATCGTAATATGATTCAGGCTTTTCGGCAGAAGACAAATCTATCCTGTCTATAGAGTTGATGTTCAATGTCGGTATTGCAAGCGTGTACTTCCCGACAGAGAATATTATAGCATAAATAATCGAAAGAGAAAGGGGAAGCTTGATTGAAAATTCGGTTCCTATGTCTTCTTTAGAGGAAATTGTCAGCGAACCTCCGAGGTAATCGACGGACTGGGCCACAACTCTCATGCCGATACCCCTTCCGGATAACTCTGTGGCGCCTGAAGCGGATGAGAATTCAGTGCTCAAAATGGTGTCGTATATATCCTCTTCAGACATGTTTTCGATCTCTTCATCGGTGATTTTTTGTTTCTCTTTGAGATGTCTTATAATCGAGGTTTTGTTTATTCCGCGCCCATCGTCACGGATTTTAATGTACAGGTTCTCTTTTTCGCTTCTTGCCTCGATTGCTATTTTGCCGTCGGCGCTTTTCCCTTTGCCGATTCGTTCTTCAGTCGGTTCTATGCCGTGTGCTATGCAGTTCCTGAATATATGAATAAGAGGCTCACGAAGGCGTTCAAGAAGCGTAATATCGGCCTGAATCTCTCCCCCGATTATTTCAAAATCAATGTTTTTATCGTTTTCTTTTGCTATGTTCCTTATACTTTTCCGGAACATGTCGGCAAAATCCCCGACAGGCATCAGTCTTAACTGCGTCAACTGGAAATAGAGAACCTTCATTAAAGCCGTATAATGGTCGATCCAGTTTTTAAGGCCTGATGACATCTGGTCTTTTGAAAATGAAGGGAATCTTTTCGCAAGAAGCTGTATTTCCTGGGTGAGCCCGAGAAGTTCTTCAATAAAAGCATAACGTATCCGGACATAGTCAATGCCGGCGATAATCGGCTGAGAATGTGCGGGCGAAGGAGGCGGCTGCGGCACGGGAACCGTCACGGCATTTTCCGGCGGGCTTTTTTGAAATATTGATATCAGTCTGTCGTATACTTTCTGGTCTTCAAACGAGTCGAGCCTGCCGTTTTTTGAAATAAGAACCCCCAAAAATTCCGAACTGTCAAAAAGGGCCTGGACTGCAGCCGGGGAACTCATTATTTTTCCTTGTTGAAATTTGAGGCACCATTCCTCCATCAAATGGCACAAATCTGAAATTTTATTCAGGCTCAGGGCTCTTGCCATACCCTTTATTGAGTGAACTTTACCGTGAACCTCTGCCCACAGGCCAAGATTCGATAAATTCTTCTCAACCTGCATTAACAGATCTTCAAGCTCTTTCAGATATTTGCCGGATTCCTGGGCAAATATCTTTTCATATTTTGTTATGTCCATAGGAAAGCTCTGATAGTTTTTTCCAAAGATCATCCGGCTTTATTAAACTTATCTTATGATTTTCATGATAAAACTCATTTGTATTTTTTGAATTATCATCTATCCATATCATGCCTGTAATTTCATCCGGTATAACAGCCAGTTTTTTATTGAGCCATTTAAGGATGATTATCCTGGTGGTTTCAGCGGAACCATCGACCGGATATCCAAGAAGAAGCCGCATATTTATTACATCAAACAGCTCGCCCCGGTGATATAAAAGCCCTGTATATGGTTCGGGAGTAAGAGGTACCGGCGTTACTTTCGAATCGTCAATTATTCTGTGTACATAATCCGATTCTATTCCAATAAATTCATCTTTTGATTTAAAAACAAATAATTTCATGGCTGATTTTCTTCGGGCTGATTTTCAGGTAATTGCTGAAGCTGTTCCGGCAGAGTGAAATGCTGTTGTGTTTCCATCATTTTTTCAGATAGCCGGTCCAGCAATCTGATGGTGCTTACAATCTTTCTGACTTCAACTTTCTGATTTCTTGTTGAAATAACGGTTTTCTGGGTGGATTCAAAATTCTGCGATGCGAAACTTGCAAGCTCCTTAAATTTATCTGAAAAACTTCTGAGTTCTTTTGCCTGCCTGATTGTAGCCGCTTCCATGCTCTTTATTTCCGAAAATATTTCTTTTACACCGTACAGCATATCGCCGAATGTCTGGACAATTCCGCGGATGATCTCTCTTCCCTTATCAAGATCTGTCTGATTTTTCACAAGAAATTCTTTAAGAAACTTGTTGTCTGTGAGGATATCTTCAACCAGCCGGGTTATTGCTTGGGATGACTGCTTTGAGTTTTCGGCCATGTTTCGTATTTCTTCTGCGACTATGGCAAAGCCTTTTCCGGACTCTCCGGCCCTTGTTGCTTCAATTGAAGCATTCAATGAGAGAAGATCAGTCTTCTGGGCAATCGCTTCCATTACGTTAGTGACCACCTTTATTTTTTCAACCTTGTCGGGCAACCTGATTATCGGCTGGGCATATTCGCCCATCTCTTTCAGCACAATCTCCAGATGACTAAGTGTTTCGCGGGCATTCGTTTCGCCTTTTTGAGTCTTTTTTATCGCTTCATCCACTTTCGAAATCGTATGAGCCGACTGGTTTACAAGCTCATCCATCACCTTTATTCCGTCTTCAAGTTTAATTGTGGTATTCCGGACTATTTCAGTCTGGTCTTCAGAGCTTTTTGCTATGGATTTTGCAGTAACGTCTATTTCATTGCTGCTTTCCAGAAGTTTTTTTGCGAGCTTTGTAAGGGTTGAATTTGTCTCATGAATTTTTATCGAAACGCTTTTCATATCAAGAAGCAGAGTTCTAAGATGGTTGACCATTAAAGTAAATATTTCTTCAAGATCGCGGATCTCATCTTCCGATATTACCTCTATATCCCGAGTCAGATTCCCTTCGCTTATTTCTCTTGCGGCGTTGGTAAGTTTGTTCAGCCGTAAAGTCAGAGACCTTGAAAAAATAATACCGAATATGGTTCCGATTCCCATGGCAAGGGCAACTGAAAGACCCTGTGCCAGATAAAAATCTCCCGTTATCCTTTTTACTGTCTCAATTACGACAATAATAACAAAAAGAAGGATCAAGAAATACGTTATCAGTTTTATTTTTATGCTTGTTTTTCCCATTGTTCATAATCCTCCAAAGCCAGTATCCATCCGACCTTCTTATCTTCCACAATTAACAGAGTGACTATAACCATTGCTTTTCCGGAATCAGTGATTGTGGTAAATACCGTATTATCCAGTTCATGGTCGTGCAGTATTCTCTTCAGTGCGTTAATAAGCACCGGCTTGTCATCATTGGGGAATATATCGGTTATAAGGCGGTTTAAGAGTTCAGAAGAGGTCCTGTTTAATATTTTCATAACAGCCTTATTTACTCCGAGGATCCTCGTATCAGAATCCACTGTGATTACGCCTACCCCTAAGCACTCCATTATTGATTTTTGAAATTGAAGAGATTCCAGAAGATCTACGGCTTCGCGTCTCGGAAAAAGGGTTCCCGATTCCATGATGCTTTCCGTGTTCGGTACTGCAAAGGAATCAGCGTCGATTCTATCCATGAATTCATTTACCTTGGCAGCCATCTTTTCCATTGGCCCCTTTGCGATGTAATGATCGGCGCCGATTTTATCGAGAGAGCCAAGATGCTCGACTATTGTACCTGAAACCGCAACAATTGGAAAACAATTTTCAGGATATTTAGTCCTTACGAAACCGATAAGTCCGGCTCCGTCAATTTTAGGCATTACAATATCGGCGAACATCAGATCAATCTTTTCATTTTGAATTTTTGAAATTCCTTCCTTGCCGTCATACGCCTTTATAACGACATATCCTCTTTTTTCAAGCAGTTCTCCTAAAAATTCCACAAAAAAGAAATCATTATCTACGACAAGCGCTGTTTTCGGCATAATTTCACCTTTTTAATTTTTCCGTAAGGTGTTTTGTCTGAAATTCCGTGCAAAACCTGTTAATCTGCTATCTCTCACACAAAGTTGTGAATCTCACAAGAAAAAAAACAAATTACAGGAAAAATATTCCGTCATGATAAAAAATTAACTTATACAGACTCTTCTGATCTCGTTTATATCAGTCATTCCTTTAAAAACCTTCATGATTCCATCCTGCTTTAAAGTGGTCATACTATCTTTATACGCCTGTTCAAACAATTCCTCGGTATTTGCGGCTCTTTTTATAAGGCCTTTCGTTACCGGAGTGCCTTCCATGAGTTCGTGTATTCCCATTCGTCCCTTGTAGCCTGAGCCTGAACACGCCTCACATCCACCTGTGCGATAGAGAACAAGATCGGATGAATATTCAATGCCGGTTGCCGCGAATTTTTCCCTGCCGTAGTCTGAAATAATATCATCAAATTCCTCACGAGAAGGATTGAACGGCTTTTTGCAGTTTGCGCATAATCTCCTGGTGAGCCTCTGCGCAAGGACTCCGAGGAAAGCATCGGAGAAGTTAAGCGGGTTAAGCCCCATATCAAGGAGCCTGGTCACTGTTTCGGGCGCGCTGTTTGTATGAAGAGTTGAAAAAACAAGGTGACCGGTTAAAGATGCTTCAACACCTATCGAAGCCGTTTCCTTGTCCCTCATTTCGCCTATCATGATAACATCCGGATCGAGGCGCAGGAATCCGCGCATGACCCTTGCAAAGTCAAGTCCGATTCTTGATTTGACCTCAACCTGCCGCAATCCGGTCTGAGTTATTTCAACCGGATCCTCTGCGGTCCATATTTTGATCTCAGGTTTATTGATGTGGCCCAGAGCGGAGTGAAGCGTGGTGGTTTTCCCGGAACCTGTAGGTCCGACAACAAGTACAAGCCCGTAAGGCTGGCCGATGATTTTCTTTAAGATTGTCAGGTTGCGTTCATTTAGCCCCATATCATCCAGTTTCATGGCGCCTGCCTTGGCAAGAACCCTTAAAACCGTATCTTCGAATCCGCCTGCGGTCGGCATGGTCGACATGCGCAGCTCGAAAACAGGCACCCCTTTGCGTTTCATCTTTATTTTGCCGTCCTGGGGGAGCCGTCTTTCGGCTATATCAAGACCCGCCATGATTTTCAGCCTTGAGAGTATTGCTGGGGCCATTGTATTGGGAAGCTGAAGATATTCATGGCAAACCCCGTCCATCCTGAAGCGTATTACGGTCTTCTTTGTTAATGGAGAAGGCTCGATGTGAATATCGGATACTTTTTTCCTGTGAGCAGTTATAAGCACCTGGTCAACCAGTTTTACGACCTGGCTGGAGGATTCATCGACAATATCTTTATCAAGCTCTACCTCTTCTTCGACTTCAAAAGATACGTCCGGTATGAATTTGTCAAGATTTTCAAGCGTGGTTTCCATTGTTTCGGAAGGCTTGTCCGCAGAAAAAAAGCGGTCTATGTATTTTATTATATCTTCTTTGATTCCGACGCAAAACAGTATTTTCTGGTTTGACATCATCAGAGCTCTTATATGATCTGTTTTTCTCAGATCCTTCGGATCATCAACAAGAATTTCGGTGAAATTTTTTCCCCAGCTCAACGGCACCCATATATAGTGAAGCAGAAAGGATCTTTTCAGTTTGCTGATGAGTTCGACAGGGACGGGCAGTTCGGCATTAAAGCTCTTAAACGGGCAATTGTAGAACAGCGAAAGGGATTTGCCCACATCCTCCTTTTTTAAATTGAAGTTTTCAATCAGCGCAAGTTCAATACTTTTGCCTGTTTTCTTGGAAGATTCAAGCGCTTTTTGAAGCTGAGCCTGGGTTACTATAGAGGAATTGAGAAGATAATCAAACTTTGAATTATTGGAAATATTCGAAATCAGAAAATTAAGCTTGTTTACAGCTTCCGCATTTTCAGGATCAATGCTCAAAGCTGCCCTGAATAATGAAACTGCAACATCGCTGCGGCCTTTTTTCTCCATTTCCATGCCGAGCCACAGTTTTATCTGTGAGGTATCCTTATCCGTTATTTTATTCTCGGCGATAAGCCTGTCTGCCTTCTCGATGACAGCAGCGTGCGACTCAATCTTAAAAAGAATTGAGAGCACTTCAATGACAATCTTTACCAGAGTGTAGCCCTCTTTCGAGCAGTCGAATTTCAGCAGTTTTTCATATTCGGCGGCGGCATCCCTGTGAAGACCGAGCTCTTTTAAGGCGGATGCATTATTGATGATGTCTTTCACGCTCCCGGAGTCGGACATCGATTTTTTAATTAAATAAAGATCACCCTCCGATAAGCTGGGGCCGGGCTTTGCATTGTTATTTAAGACCTCGTTTTTCAGCTGATTTACTCTTTCTCTAATTCTTGTAAGTTCTTCCGGATCAATTGCGGCGCCTGCCGCAAGTATCTGGTCGTAAATGCTCAATGAATCATCAAGCATACCCATGGAATAATAGGTCTCTGCTTCCTGAATCTTGTTTTTAATTTTCACTCCTTCGGAAGCTACGGTACTCATTTATAATTAAATCCTTCAATTAAATGATGCTTATACGATCCCCTTGAAGGTGATGACTGCTGTTTGCGTAAAGAACCGTATGCAGGGACTGTGAGAGTGAGAATATTCCGGTCTGATTTATTAATATAAGCCGGAGAACTGATTGTAAATATATATCAAAATTGTTTCGGATGCAATCTATTTTTTACCGTCTTCCGTTTGTCCTGTCGCATAACTTCCGCTGACCTTATTGATATGTACTTTGACAATTCTGTTCCGGATGCTGTCTTCGCCTTTGATAAGAACCGAGAGATAGTTTGAAGAGATTCCTTTCAACATGCCGCTATTTTCATCTCTTTTATCTTCAATCAGGATGTCGACCTCGGTTCCTGCGGCCTTTTGATAAAAATCCGCCTTTTTTGATGCTCCAAGCTTTCGCATTTCCGTGCATCTTGCCTTTATGATATTGGAGGGGACCTGTTCAGGAAAGCCGAAGGCAGGCGTCTTTTTGCGAGGTGAGAAAGGAAAAACATGGAGATAGCTTACCGGGAGCTCCTCTATAAGAGAGTATGTGTTGCGGAAGGCTTCATCGGTTTCACCCGGGAATCCGGCCAATATGTCGACTCCTATCGCCACATCCGGAATCGATTCTTTTATCCGGATTATAAGGTCTTTAAAGTATTCACGGGAGTAAGGCCTGTGCATTTTTTTCAGTATCCCGTCGTCTCCGCTTTGGAGAGGGACATGAAAATGGCGGCAGATTTTGCCTGATTCAGCCGCAAGCTTTATTATCCCGGGAGTAAGTTCATTCGGCTCTATGGAGCTTAACCGCACCCGGTCTATAACGCAGGAGTCGTTTATCAGCTCAAGCAAGGCAGTAAGAGTTGTTTCCGGAGAGAGATCCTGTCCGTATTTTCCCAGATGTATTCCTGAAAGCACCACTTCCCTGTATCCCGCTTTTCTGAGATTGTTTATGCTTTCAATCACGGACTCAACCGATATGCTGCGGCTTCTGCCGCGCGCATAAGGGACTATGCAGTAAGTGCAGAAAGCGTCACAGCCGTCCTGAATTTTTAAAAAAGCCCTTGTCCTGCTTCTTGAGCGGGCCGCAGGGGCATGAACGAATCCGCCGGAGTCGGCAGGGCATCCGGATCCGGGTGAAAAAGAAAAGCTGTGTGCAGTCTCATTTGTTATTATTTCAAAAATTTTCTCTTTTTCCTTATTCTCTATTATCCGGTTTATTCCTTCTATTTTTCTCAATTCATCCGGCTCGGTTTGTGCGTAACAGCCGGTTACAATTATTACGGCGCCGGGATTTGAGCGTATCGCCTGCCGTATCGCCTGTCTTGACTGCATTGATGCCCTTCGGGTTACGGTGCATGTGTTGATGATGCATAAGCCGGCGACGGTTTCGTCTCCGGCATGCGTCCATCCTGATGAAACCAGGGATTTTGCAATCGATTCGGATTCACACTGGTTAACTTTGCATCCGAGAGTCGCCGTTATAAATTTAGGCATTATCGATAAATATACCCTAGTAAAAAGTTAAAAAACAAATCCATCAATAAAACCTCCGCCTAAAACTTCATTATCCAGATAAAATACTGCGCCCTGTCCGGGAGTGACAGCCTGCTGAGGGCTTTTGAAGATCACGGCAGCGGTACGCCTTCCTTCCGGAATCAGGGTGGATATGACGGCTTTATTGCGATACCTTATGCGTGTATGAACCTCGATGGGTGATGTCTGCTCTTTTGATATCCAGTTTATGCCTGTTACACGGCACCTGTCTGTTAAAAGATCATTTTTTGAGCCCACTACAACAATATTCTTTTTCGCATCGGTACTGATGACATAGTAGGGCTCGGATGCAGGACAGTTGATTCCGCGTCTCTGCCCGACGGTAAAGAGGTGGATTCCCCCGTGGCTTCCTATTCTTTTCCCGCTGATGTCAACTACGGCTCCGGGTTCGGGTATAAATCCTGTCTCCTGGGAGAGAAACCTGCCGTAGCTCATCTCTTTTATAAAGCATATGTCCTGGCTTTCACTTTCAACAGCAGGACAGAGCCCTTTTTCGCCTGCGAGCCTTATTACTTCCTGCTTGGTAAACCGGGAAAGAGGGAAAATTGCCCGTGAAAGCTGTGCCTGCGTAAGGAAGGAGAGAAAATATGACTGGTCCTTTTTTGTGTCTGCGCCTTTTACAAGATGAAACAGGCCGTCTTTGCCTTTAATCTTTCCGGCATAGTGTCCTGTTGCAAGAGATTCGGCGCCGAGTTTCAGGGCAAAATCAAGAACGGTTCCGAACTTTATCAACGGATTGCATACGAGGCAGGGATTCGGAGTTTTTCCTGATTTGTATGCATGTGTGAAATAATCGACAACTTTTATTTTGAATTCTCTGCTGCAGTCTAAAATTTCAATCCTGATGCCAAGCTGTCCGGCCAGGCCGGAGATTTTCCGAAGAGCCGCTTCCCCGTTCTTTTCAGCCTGTTTGTCATAACGTTCATACCCTGTCAGAAAATGTATTCCGGTAACCTCGCAGCCTTCCTCTTTCAACAGATATGCGGAAACAAGCGAATCGATCCCTCCGCTTATGGCAATGGCAGTCTTTTTCTTCATTCAAAAAAAGGAATTGTTTATCGGACGGATTTTCATCGCGCGGGGAGGGCATGCCGGAACGCAAAGTTCACAGACACTGCACCTGCCCTGATCGAAACTAACCGTCATATCGGGTCGTTTAACTGAAAGCGCGCCTGTAGGACATACGGCCGTGCAGGCTCCGCAGTGGGTGCATTTGTCATTGTCGCGTTTTACCTCCTGAGAGGCGTTTTGAACGCTGACTCCCTGACTTTTTAAATACTGGACTCCCTCATTGAAGTTTTTTCTGGACCCCGACAATTCGAGGACCATGATTCCTTCTTTTCTCGGGAGAACGGTTGCGTTCAGTATATTAAAAACAAGATCATAGTTTCTTGCAAGACAGCAGACTATCGGTTTCTGGACTTCCGTCTGGGGAAATCTTAACACCAGTATTTTTGAATACACTTTAAACCTCCGGAAAATTCTTTATTTTTTTTAAGATTCATATTAATCTCCATTTATAGGTATTGTCAATACCAACGGCTTCGTAAAAAGTTTAAATTTTACCACGAAGGCCACGAAGAGCACGAAGAAAGAAAAAATATAATCTTTTTTAAGATTTGTGAACTTCGTGATCTTCGTGGTTTTATAAAATTATTAAGCCTTTACGACATTTTACGATTCCTTCAACACCATTGAAAAACGGCAAGGAAAACAATGAATCGTTTTGCGTACAGGATGGCAGGTTTTGCGATAAAAACCCTTTCCAGTCTTTCAAAGGCAAGGATATACATCCACGGGAAAGAGAACATACCTGACGGATCGGTCATATTTGTCATAAATCACTTTACCCGTATTGAAACACTCTTTCTTCCTTATCATATCTATAATCTCACAAATAATATTCCTGTCTGGTCGCTTGCCGATTACTCTCTTTTCAAGGGGACCTTCGGAGATGTGCTTGAAAAGGTCGGAGCAGTTTCCACAAAGGATCCGGACCGTGATCTTCTCGTGGTGAAGAGCCTTCTCACGGGAGAGGCTTCCTGGATAATATTTCCCGAAGGCATGATGGTGAAAGACAAAAAGATTATTGAGAAGGGAAAGTTCATGATCTCATATGCGGGAGGAAAGCATCCTCCCCATACGGGAGCGGCCACTCTTGCGTTGAGAACCGAATTTTACAGGCAGCGCCTGCGGAAAATGGCAGAGATCATGCCGGATGAAGCAAAGCGTATTGCCCAGATGTTCGGGATAGATTCCATCGATCCGGTTTTTAAAAGAAACACTTTTATTGTCCCGGTCAATACGACCTATTACCCGATAAGGGGCTATGAAAACGCCTTGAACAGGCTTGCCGGATATCTTGTTGATGGCATACCGGAACGGATAACGGAAGAGATAATGACCGAAGGGACAATGCTGCTCTCCGGCGTCGATATCGATATAAGATTCGGAGAGCCGATAGATATAAGGGAATACACAAAGAATTTCTTCATAAGAAGGGATATCAATTACAGAAAACCCATAAACTTTGATGATCCGATACCTTCAAAGCGCCTGATGAAAAACGCTGCTCTTAATATCATGCAGAGATACATGGCATCTGTTTACAGCATGACTACGGTAAATCATGACCATCTTTTTGCTTCACTATTAATGAAGATGCCGTTTAAAAAGATAGATGAGGATGATTTTAAAAGACGGGTTTTTCTTGTTTCAACCTGCGATATCAAAGAGACGGGATGCTTTCTCCACAAAAGCCTCATGGAAGACCAGGTGCATCTTCTGACGGATGACCGTTATAATAAATTCAGCGATTTTATATCGGTCGCCGAAAAAAAGGGAATTGTGACAAGGCAGGATGGATCCCTTGTAAAAGACTCTTTCAAGTTAAATTTCCCGTTTGATTTTCACAGGCTTCGCATTGAAAACCCTGTTGCCGTGATGGCAAATGAACTGGAGCCCCTTGCAGGCCTGCAGAAAAGGATAAGGCTCATCTCATTGCAGCCCGGGTTCCGGATAAAACAGAGAGTGTCGGAATATCTTCTGGACAGGGCGTTAAAAGAATTTAAAGACGATTACAAGGCATTCCTTATTGCAGGCGAATCCAAAAAAAGCGAAATCGGAATGCCCTTTCTTGTGAAGGGAAAGACGGCGGAAATCGGAGTTTTGCTTGTTCACGGCTACATGGCAGCCCCTTTTGAGATGAAAGAGCTTGCCGGATACCTAGGGCGGATGGGAATATGGGTCTACGCTCCGCGCGTTAAAGGGCACGGCACATCTCCCGAAGATCTTGCCGGAAGAAAATATGAGGAATGGATAAAATCGGTTGAAGAGGGATATGCGATAATGAGCTCAAAATGCAGGCATGTTGTGGCAGGAGGGTTTTCAAACGGCGCCGGCCTGGCGCTTGAGCTTGCTGCGAGAATAAAAAATTTAAGCGGGGTTTTTGCAATATGCCCGCCTCTGAAACTGATGGATTTCTCTTCAAGGCTTGTCCCTGCCGTCGATGCATGGAACCGCCTGATGGAGAGATTTCACCGGGAAGGAGCCAAAAAAGAGTTTGTTGAAAACCGGCCTGAAAATCCCCATATAAATTATATGAGAAACCCGGTTTCAGGCATAAGGGAGCTTGAGCGGTTCATGGAATCGGTAGAGCCGAAGCTCTCATCCGTAAGAGCGCCCGCTCTTGTAGTGCAGGCCCATGGCGACCCCGTAGTAAATCCCAAGGGCTCAAGAAAGGTATACGAACTGCTCGGCTCGGAAAACAAGTCTTATGTTGTATTCAATATTAACCGTCATGTCATTGTAACAGGGGAAGGATCTCATGCTGTCCACAAGGCGGTAGGGGATTTTATAAGGAGCCTGGGTGCAATCAGCTTTCCGCCTTAAGCTCCTTGATTTTCGAAATATCCTGTTCTTTCCCGAGCAGGATAAGAACATCGCTGTCTTTGATCAGAAAACTTGCCGGAGGAACCAGCACAAAGTTTTCGGGGACAAGCTCTTTTATGGCGATCACAAAAACATTATATCTCGCCTTGAGATCCAGATCTCTTAGTGTTTTTCCGATAAAGGCGCGCGGGGGATCGACCTGGAGAAGATTATAGTCTTCGGCAAGCGGGATAAAGTCAAGTATGTTGGGTGTGGATAGTCCCCTTGCGACTCTCACGGCCATAGCCATTTCAGGGCGGATGATTTCAGTGGCACCGATTTTTTTCAGTATTTTTGCATGGTCGTCATCCAGCGCCTTTGCGAGTATTTTTTTGACTCCTATCTCCTGGAGATGAAGGCAGACCAATATGCTGTTGCTGATCTTTGATCCTGCGCTCAATACCACGCTGTCCATATTTTCAAGTCCGAGGGCTTTAAGCTTCTCCTTGTCGGTGGCATCCATGACAATGGCTTCCGTGCAGTAAGGGTCTATCTCCTGTATGCGGTTTCTGTCCTGGTCGATTGCGATAACTTCATTCCCGTCTTCAAAAAGGGCTTTTGCAACATGGAACCCGAATTTTCCGAGACCTATTACTGCAAATTTTTTCATTTTTATCTCCTTTACCCGACCATGAGATTCTCTTCGGCGTACTCAATTCCTTTTGGCGCTTCGGCAGTGGTTATTACATATGAAAAAGTAAGTACGCCGACCCTTCCGATTAACATGGTTATTATTAAAAGGAATTTTCCAAAGCTGTTAATTACGGAGGTTGCGCCCATCGATAGACCCACCGTTCCGAAAGCCGATACCACTTCAAAAAGATAAGAAATAAAACGGTCCGCGTTTTGAATCTCCTTATGCCCGAAATGGTCCGACAATAGAAGAAAAAAAAGAACAAGCGTGACAAGAGATATCGAAAGCAGGAATATCGAGACGCTCTTTGAAAGGCTCTCCTTTCCGAGAGTTTTCTTGAAAACATTGACCGTGGTGTTTCCCCTTATTCGGTTTTTTACCAGTGAAAAAAGAACAAATAAAGTCGTTGTTTTTATCCCTCCTCCGCAGGAGCCGGGGGATGCCCCGATGAACATGAGGAGAATGAGGATAGATGCCGCGCTGTCGCTCAATAATGACAAATCGACCGTGTTAAAACCGGCCGTGCGGCTTGAAATTGACTGAAAGAGTGAGGCAAGAATGTTTTCAGTAAGGGTTAATCCCTTAAGAGAGTTGTTCGGCTCCAGTAAAAAGAAAAGGAGAGTGCCGGAAGCAATAAGAATAAAAGTGGTTACGAGAACGGATTTTGTCTGAACCGAAACTTTAACCCTCACACCTCTTTTTTTCACGGCAAGGCTGTAGATTTCAAAAACAACCGGAAAGCCTATTCCGCCAAGCACAATGAGTGCGCAGATTGTGAAATTTAAAAGGTAAGAGCCCGTATAATTCATAAGGTTGTTGTTAAAAAGGCCGAAACCGGCATTGCAGAAAGCTGAAACCGAGTGAAATACGGCCATGTAAATCGCCTTTATTGCAGAAAATTCATTTTTCCAGTGGAAAAAGAGAAGAACTGCGCCGGTTCCTTCAACAAGTAGGGTGAAAACGAATATCGATTTTAT
Source organism: Desulfobacterales bacterium (assembly GCA_030689795.1). Classification (GTDB taxonomy): domain Bacteria; phylum Desulfobacterota; class Desulfobacteria; order Desulfobacterales; family RPRI01; genus RPRI01. The sequence goes on from JAUYEO010000120.1 coordinate 20,704, forward strand.
AAGTCGATATATATCTTTCCTGGGGGTATGGGCGAATGTCTCCTGCATTGCCATTCTATGCTTGAATGATATGATTTTTCCCAGGAACTGGAACAATACGACCGAAACGGTCATTATCCCGAGACCGCCGAGCTGGATAAGAAGAAGGATGATTATCTGTCCGAAAAGCGTAAAATAAGCGCCGGTATCAAGAACGGTAAGGCCTGTAACACAGACGGCGGAAGTCGCGGTAAACAGAGCATCGATAAAGGTGATATCCCCGGATGTTGTTGAAAAAGGGAGCATGAGCAGGAATGCGCCGGCCAGCATTGCGGTCATGAAACTGATCAGAAGAAAAGAAGCCGGGCTCATTCTCCTGAATCTGCTTAAAATAGGACGCATTATATTGCTCATAAAAGGATATAAACGATGTAACAGCGTGAAAGGTGAACGGCAAATTAGGATATGTGTGGTCGGGACGACTGGATTTGAACCAGCGACCCCAGCGTCCCGAACGCTGTGCTCTACCAGGCTGAGCCACGTCCCGACTTACAGGCTGTCCTATTTATTCCAGTATTACAGTGTTGTCAATACTCTTTGTGTATTTGCCGCTCCTGGTCTCTGGTTTTGGGTCTCTGGTTTCTGGTTTATGGTATCAGGCTTTTTAGTCGCTTGATCCCTTGAATCCTCTAATTCTTTCTCAATTAACCATTCGATGTTCTATGTTCGATGTTCGACGTTCGCACACCTCACGCCTCTCGCCTCACGACTTACGTTTTACTCTTAACCTTTTTTCGCTTTGTGCCCTGTGCCTTTGCCCCTTTGACCCTTGCTTTTCAACGGATTCTTAATCATAATCGTTTCATCTCTTCCGGGTCCTACCGAAACAATATTGATTGATATTTCAGCCAGTTTTTCAATCTTTCTTAAATAGTTCCTTGTTGTTTTCGGCAGCTCTTTCAGACTTCGAATTCCGGAGATATCCTCATCCCATCCGGGCATCTCTTCGTATACGGGTTTGCAGGTAGAGAGCACCTTGAGTGATGCCGGAAAGTCCCGTAACAATTTTCCATTATATTCATATCCTGTGCATATCTTCAGAGTTTTCAGTCCCCCGAGGACATCAAGCTTAGTTATGGCGAGACCGGTCAGACTGTTTAATCTTGCGGCATTTCGGAGAAGAACCATATCGAGCCATCCGCATCTTCTCTTTCTTCCTGTAGTCGCACCGAATTCATCCCCTTTTTTCTGCATGTAATCGCCTGTTTCATCAAGGAGTTCGGCAGGGAAGGGGCCCTCTCCGACTCTCGTGGTATACGCCTTGACAATCCCAACTATGCCTGTGATCTCTTTCGGTCCCACACCTGAACCGCAGCACGCATTGCCGGCAACTGTGTTGGATGATGTTACATACGGGTAAGTTCCGTGGTCTATATCGAGATGGGTTCCCTGTGCTCCTTCGAAAAGAACATGTTTTCCTTCCTTCATGGCCCTGTGGATAACAACAGATATGTTTGCAACATAGGGAGCGAGACGTTTGGAGTAGGAAGAGTATTCCTTTATTATACTCTCCGCATCGAGCGCTTCACAGGAAAGATATTTTTCGAGGATAAAATTCTTTTCGGGAAGTACGGATAAAAGCCTTTCCCTGAAAACTTCAGGATCTACAAGTTCGGCAAACCTAATCCCCCTTCGTGATACCTTGTCGTCGTAGCAGGGGCCTATCCCGCGGCCGGTTGTACCGATCCTGTTTTTTCCTTTCATGCTTTCGGACGCCACATCTATATTTTTATGGTAAGGCATTATGACATGAGCTTTTTCACATATCATGAGTTTGTCAGGATCTACCGTCACGCCTTTTTCTTTAAGATAATCTATCTCATCAAGAAGCACTTTGGGATCGACGACGACACCGTTTCCGATGATGCAGGTTTTTTTCTGCAGAATGCCTGAAGGAACAAGGTGGCTGATGAATTTTTCACCGTTTACGACCATTGTATGGCCGGCATTGTTCCCGCCCTGAAACCGCACTACCATATCGGCATATTCGGCAAGCAGGTCGACGATTTTGCCTTTGCCTTCATCTCCCCATTGAGTTCCGATGATTACTATATTAGCCATGGATTTTACTCCTTTCTTCAATCTGATCGTGCTTCGTTAACTTAAAAACTCAAAACATTCCTTCGCGCCCTTTGCGTCTTTGCGGTTCAAATTGTTTTTTTCACGATTCACGACCCACGTTTCTTGATGAAAAACTCCCGTATCAGGCTCCTGCACTCTTCTTCACAAATACCTGATATTATAATGGTTCTATGATTCAGTCTTTTATCTCCCGCAAAGTTGTAGAGGGAGCCGGCTGCCCCTCCTTTCGGATCATATGTCCCAAAGACCACGCTTTTTATTCTTGCATGAATTACTGCGCCCATGCACATGATGCATGGTTCGACAGTTACATAAAGAATTGTATTTAACAGCCTGTAATTCTTTATTTTATTCCCGGCTTCTCTCAGCACGAGTATCTCTGCGTGAGCCGAAGGATCACAAAGGGATATTGTCCTGTTATATGCGGATGAAAGGACTCCTCCGTTTTCGGCAACGAGTATTGCACCTATAGGAACTTCGCCATTTTGTCCAGCCTTTTTTGCCTCGTCAATGGCCCGCTTCATGTATTCTTCATGCATCATGTAATTCATGCTTTTCGCTGTTAACACCTCACGACTTACTCTTAATTTTTCACCCTTTACCATTTTCAGCTTTGTGCCTCAGTGCCTTTGACCCTTTGCCCCTCGTACTTGTTTTTTCAATTGACATTTTCATGACTATAACCTATTAACAGCACAAATTTCAAATCAATTCATTTTGCGCCCGTAGCTCAGCTGGATAGAGTGCCGGACTACGAATCCGTAGGTCGAACGTTCGAATCGTTTCGGGCGCGCCAATTTAAACATAAAAAGAGGGCTGCCTTTGCAGCCCTCTTTTTATGTTTTATAACGCGCTGATGTTTCTTGCAAACCGGATACAGATATTGTATCCAATACCTTAAATACTTCGATATATTTTTACGGTCTCGTATTGAAACCATGGAGTGGAACTATAATTTATGAAAACAGCTTTGATAACAGGAATAACAGGTCAGGACGGAGCTTACCTTGCGGAATTACTTCTTAACAAGGGATATGCGGTTCACGGGATAAAACGGAGGGCCTCCTCGTTCAACACCAAAAGGGTTGACCATTTATACAGGGATCCCCATGAAGAGGATGTAAGATTTTTCATGCACTACGGAGACATGACGGATTCCGCCAATCTTATCCGTATTATCCAGGAAGTCCAGCCTGACGAAATATACAATCTTGCAGCCCAGAGCCATGTCCAGGTATCATTTGAAACACCTGAATATACTGCAAATACCGATGCTATTGGCGCCCTGAGAGTTCTTGAGGCGATAAGAATCCTCGGCCTTGAAAAGAAAACCCGCTTCTACCAGGCTTCATCGAGCGAGTTGTACGGGAAAGTTCAGGAGGTTCCCCAGACCGAGCGTACCCCGTTTTATCCCCGCTCGCCTTATGCCTGCGCCAAACTTTATGCATACTGGTGCACCGTGAACTACCGGGAGGCATACGGCATGTTTGCATGCAACGGCATTCTCTTCAATCATGAATCGCCGCTTCGGGGCGAAACCTTTGTCTCCCGCAAGATAACGCGGGCGGCAGCCCGCATTGCGCTCGGCCTTGAGAGCAAACTCTTTCTGGGAAATCTGAATGCCCTCAGGGACTGGGGTGATGCAAGAGACTTTGTCAGGGCGCAGTGGCTCATTTTACAGCAGAAAAAGCCGGATGATTATGTGATTGCGACCGGTGTCCAGCACTCCGTGAGGGAGCTTTGTGAATATGCTTTCAGGGAGGCCGGAATAGATATCGAATGGAAGGGGAGCGGAGTAAAGGAGAAAGGGGTCGTTGCCGGCTTTGATATGGAAAAGGTTTCAGCGGTAACCGGCCCCGGTCTTTGCGGAAAGAGGCTGCGGAAAAGGCAGGCTGTTGTTTTTGTTGATCGCCGGTATTTCAGGCCTACGGAAGTCGATACTTTATTGGGCGATCCTTCAAAGGCTAAGAAAAAACTGGGATGGACTCCCGAAATCTCCTTTGAAGAGATGATAGGCGAGATGGTTATAAATGATCTTGAAGAGGCTGCGCGCGAATACATATGCAGGAGAAACGGCTTTGATACTCCGTCTTCCTTCGAAGCGAATATGTGAAGGGTTAAGCGTGAAGCGTGAGGCGTAAAAAGTGAAGAAGAAAAGGGGCAAAGGGTCAAAGGCACATAGGCACAAAGTGAAAAACGGTAAAGAGTCAAAAGCGAAAGGGGTCAGGGATTCTCCTCCTAAGGCGGAAAGGATTCAAGTGCTTAAAAACCGTAAACCTTAAGACCAGAGACCATAAACCGGAAATACAGGATTTATGACAAAAAACTCCAGAATCTTTGTTGCAGGCCATAAAGGGCTTGTAGGCTCAGCTCTTGTTCGAAGGCTTGAAAAAAAGGGCTGTTCGAACATTCTTTTGCGCTCCCATGCAGAGCTGGATCTTGAAAGGCAGACGGATGTTGAGGATTTCTTTAAAAAAGAACGTCCCGAATATGTCTTTATGGCTGCTGCGAAGGTAGGCGGTATTCATGCCAACAGCACATATACGGCGGAGTTTATCTATAATAATATTGCCATCCAGACAAACACAATTCATTCAGCCTGGAAGGAAAAAACAAAGCGGCTTCTTTTTCTCGGCTCATCCTGTATATATCCCAGGGAGTGCCCCCAGCCGATGAAGGAAGAGCATCTCCTGACCGGCCCCCTCGAGGCTACAAATGAGCCTTATGCCATTGCCAAGATCGCCGGCATAAAGATGTGCGAGGCGTACAACCGTCAGTACGGCACAAACTTTCTTGCCGCGATGCCGACAAACCTTTACGGTCCGAACGACAACTTTGATCTCGAGAAGAGCCATGTCCTTCCGGCTCTCATCCGGAAATTCCATCTTGCCATACTGGCTGCGGAAGGGAAACAGGATGAAATTAAAAAGGACGAGCGGATGTACGGTTTCATACCCGGACAGCATCCCGTTCTCCCTGACTCCGTCACCATCTGGGGTACAGGTAAGCCGTTTCGTGAGTTTCTTCATGTCGACGATCTTGCGGATGCTTGCGTGTTTCTGATGAATCTTGAAGAGAGACCATTCGCTCCGCTTGTTGCGGCCGGCTCGGTACCACTCGTGAATATAGGTTTCGGGAAAGAGATAACCATAAAGGATCTGGCGGAGCTTATTAAAAAGATCGTCGGTTTTGAAGGAAAATTGTTTTTTGATTCATCGAAGCCTGATGGAGCTCCGCGGAAACTCCTCGATGTTTCAAGAATGAAAGCCCTCGGATGGCAGCCTGAAACTTCACTTTCCGAAGGAATACGGAATACATACGAATATTATTTAAAAAAATATGGATTATCTCCAAACTAGTTGATAATCCTGGGCCCATTTCTCTAAGGTTGTTATGCAAAACTCCGTACTGGTAACCGGCGGAGCCGGCTATATCGGCTCATACATGTGCAAATACCTTTCAAAAAAAGGTTACAAACCCGTTGTTCTCGATAACCTGGTTTACGGTCACAGGGAGGCCGTCAAGTGGGGGCCTTTTTTTGAGGGATGCATATCGGATGCAAAACAGCTCGACCGTATATTCTCGGAGTTTAAGATTTTCGCCGTCATGCATTTTGCGGGTTACTGTTACGTAGGTGAATCGGTTGCCGATCCGGCAAAATATTATCTGAATAATGTTGCAAATACCGTAAAGCTTCTGCAAAGCATGGTGCAAAGGAATGTCCTGAAACTTATCTTTTCCTCATCCTGTGCAACCTACGGAGAGCCGGTTGAGATTCCAATCACGGAGAATCATCCGCAGAATCCTGTAAATCCTTACGGCAGAAGCAAGCTGATGATAGAGGAGATCCTGAAGGATTATGATACGGCATACGGGTTAAAGCACATGAACCTCAGATATTTCAATGCCGCAGGCGCCGATTCCGAAGGAGAGGTGGGGGAGTCGCATGATCCGGAGACGCATCTCATTCCTCTTGCAATGTACGCGGCGCTGGGGAAAAATGAAGACGTAAAAGTGTTTGGTACGGATTATCCTACGAAAGACGGCACCTGCATAAGAGACTACATCCATATTGCCGATCTGGCGGATGCCCACATTAAGGCGCTTGAATATCTGGAGGCGACAGGAAGTAGTGATTCTTTCAATCTCGGAAACGGCAGCGGGTATTCGGTAAGGGAAGTTCTTGATACCGTTATAAAGATCAGCGGAAAGGAGTTCAGGGTGATTGAGGAAAGAAGGCGTGACGGCGATCCTCCTGTCCTTGTCGGCAGCAGTGAAAGGGCCGGGAAAATACTCCGGTGGGAACCCGAATATACCGATTTAGAGGGCATAGTTGAAACTGCGTGGCGATGGCATAAAAAAATTCATGGGAAATGATATTCCAACCTTTTGTTTCTTTTCTTTATAACGCAAAACCTAACACATTTTTTTGGTTTCTGTTGATTGATACTTTGATGAACGTCGCCCATTCGCGCCCCTGTATAAATAAATCTTGACACGTAAGTGAGCACATACTAACTTACTCCGAAAATCACATGCGGCATCTGCATGCTGCTGATCTGCGGCGCTAAAAATTATCTGCCGGACCGGACTCTGTTTTTACTCACTGCTTTGTATTTTTTGATTCATACCTGTGAGCTTTTGCAATTTTTGTGTGAAAAACAAAAATGTTATAATAGCTAACCAAATCATGTAAAGCAAAGGAGGTAACCTCATGGGATTCAGATTTACAGACCTTTTCATTCCCAGGCACATGCATAAGAACCCCGAATACCGGAAAGAGGGGGCGGCTATGCTGACAGACACGACCGTTCTGGCAAAAATGGCTGAAATAGATATTGATCAGGGTGTCCGACAAGCGGCCGCAAAAAGACTGGCGGAATTGAAGAATATGAAAGGCGTTTCCTGAAAGATAATTTTTAACAGGAATCCGCTTAAAACGGACTCTGCCTCATCCTTCCAAATAAAAAAACCTCCCGAAGGCTGTATAAGCCTGCGTGGAGGTTTTTTTTCGCATGGCTTTAATCAGATATTTTGCGAAAGTCCCATAAATTGATTGCAAAATATTAGATGTGTGTGCTATCGGCACGTATAAAACAAACTTGTACTTAATAATCTCTACGGGTTTAATTCCCCGAAGCTTGCTTCGTCCATCGCTTTTTTGATACCCCGTAGCTTGCTGCGGGGTAGTTCATTTAAGGCTCTTGCAAAAGTATGTTTCCCCTCCCTTGATGGGAGAGGATTAAGGGGAGGGTGAAGGAAAAAATCGGGGAGAGGGAATTTTTGAGACTTTTGAAAGAGGCTGAATTGTTTCGATATCCAAACGGAAACTCGTGCACTGCGAAAAGGCAGAAGGAGCAGACGGATGAGAATCAGAAAAGAGATCATTTGCGGTTTGTTTTTGCTGATATTCGTAACAGCGATTCCCGTATTTGCTTTCGGAAGTGAAGGCGGCTTTCCCGGGGAGCATATCAACCTCGGAGAAGTTCTTCCTGTCTGGAGCTGCATCCCGTTTGCCTGCATGCTCCTCTCAATCGCTCTCTTTCCGCTGCTTGCCCCGAATATCTGGCATCACCATTTCGGCAAAATTTCGGCCTTCTGGGCTCTATCCATAGCCGTTCCTTTTGTGATTGCCTACCGCGGCGCGGCTTCGTATCAGATACTCCACATTATCATAGCCGACTACATTCCGTTTATCATTCTGCTCTGGTCCCTTTATACCATATCGGGAGGCATTCTGCTGCGCGGCACGCTGGTCGGAACACCGGCTGTAAACACGGGCATGCTTCTTATCGGGACGCTCCTTGCGTCATGGATGGGCACAACAGGCGCGGCCATGCTCATGATCCGTCCGTTTTTAAGGGCCAACAGCCATCGCAAGAATAGAACCTTCATGGTGGTCTTTTTTATCTTCTTAGTTGCCAATGTCGGCGGCGCTCTCACTCCTCTGGGTGATCCGCCTCTTTTTTTAGGATTTCTGCACGGTGTGCCCTTCTTCTGGACATTCAACATCCTGCCCCACATGCTTCTGACGGCAGGGCTTCTTCTTGCCTGTTATTTTTTAATGGACACTTACCACTATCGCCGGGAAAAACCGGCGCCTGCCGATCCCACGGAAAAAGTGCCTCTTGGGCTGGACGGGAAACATAATTTTCTTTTCCTGCTGGGGGTTGTGCTCTCCGTTCTCATGAGCGGCATGGTCAACTGGGGAGAGATTTCAACACTGGGAGTGCATCGTTCGGTTCAGGACTGGGTGCGTGACGGCCTTCTTATTGTGATGGGAATTCTCTCAATGGCAACCACTTCAATAACCGTTCGTAAAGACAACCAGTTTACCTGGGCTCCTATTCTTGAAGTCGCTTATCTCTTCATCGGCATATTCATCACCATGATTCCATGTCTTCTGATTCTAAAAGCCGGCGGCAAAGGCGCCCTTGCTTTTCTGATAAATTCTGTGCAGCAGCCCGCACATTATTTCTGGAGTTCGGGCATACTCTCATCCTTTTTAGACAATGCGCCGACTTACCTCACTTTTTTTAATACCGCCCTCGGGAGCTTTTACGCATCACTTCCTGAAGCCGAGGCCGTGCCCCGCCTTATTGCCGAAAACCCGGCATATCTGAAGGCCATCTCCGCAGGATCGGTCTTTTTCGGGGCATGCAGCTATATCGGGAATGCCCCAAACTTCATGGTGCGTTCGATAGCCGAGGAAGCCGGCACCCCGATGCCGAGCTTTTTCGGCTACATCCTTAAATATACCCTTGTTTTTCTGATTCCTTGTTTTATAATTGTAACTCTCGTCTTTTTTTAGTAATTTCGTAAACTTACTTATACCCCTCGAGGGGGTACTGAAAAGAGCACCCCTCAAGGGGGTACTGAAAAGAGCACCCCTCAAGGGGGTACTGAAAAGAGCACCCCTCAAGGGGGTACTGAAAAGAGTCCCGTTTATCGGGGCTAAGGCAGGTGAAAAATGAAATTTGAAAAGATACTCTTTCACACCCGGTTCAGGGAGATGGCTTTAAGCGCTCTTGAGGCGCTGCTTGATCTGACAAAAGTAGGTCTTAAAGAGGTAGTTCTTGTCCATGTGATACAGAGGGAAAAAGTGGCCTTTGTTCCTTACGGCGGTTATATGAAAGAGAAAGAGGCGGATATAAAGAAGAAGGCGAAGGACCGCTTTGAACAGTGGCAGGCGGTTCTTACGAAAAAAGGCGTAGCCAGTAAAATCTATATTCAGGTGGGCATGCAGAATGCAGTGATTCTTGATATAGCCGACAGGGAAAAAGTCGATATGATAGTTGCGGGCCGCAAGAAGCGTTCGCTCTTTGAAAAAGTCTATGTAGGCACCCATATGCTGGAGCTCATACGGCGAAGCCCGATTCCTATTCTGATGGATAAATACATGGCAGAGTATGAAATAGACGGAAAGATAATAACCCGGATCAATGAGCATATATTCGACCGCCCTATGCTGGCCACAGACTGGGCACAGCCTTCCTCCAATGCGGTCGATGCCCTGACAGGTCTTAAAGGGCTCGCAACCGATGTTATAGTCATTCATAACATAGGCGTGAAAATATCCAAGGCGATGAGCCAGGCCCAGTTGCAGGAGCTGAAAAAAGAAAGCCGCAGGCGCCTGAAAGAGTATTGCAGGCGTCTGACTGCAGCCGGCCTTAATTCGGAATCTCATCTTTCTTCAGGTCGTACCGCTCCCGAAATCATCGATCTCTCACGCAAGTACAATTCCTCAATGATTGTTCTTGGCAGAACAGGGAAGGACTGGCTGAGTCAGTACTGGCTGGGTGGCGTTTCGCACCGGGTTGCGGAAAACTCGGAACTGCCGGTCTTGCTGATCCCGTAAACTTGTTTTTTATTGACAAGAATTATAAAATAAATTAGTTGACGCAGGGGCCTCTTGCAAAAGTCTTAAAAACATACTTTTGCAGGAGCCTCACAAGATAATAAATATAATTCGTATCTACTCAGGAGTCAGAAGCCAGGATTCTGACTACCTGAGTAGTTACTGTAATTCATTATCATTCACAACAACATCAATAGATATAGAGGATATCATGAAACTAAATTTGAGATTGTTTATGGTTGGATTTGTGGCATTGATGTGGCTTTCGGCTTCAGTTTATGCAGGATCTCCTACGGCTCCGGAGCTGGATGCTCCCAAAGACAAGGCTAAAAACCAGGTCCTGACTACGGTGTTGAAATGGAAACCTGTGACTGGTGCAACAGGCTACCGGGTTTTCGTGTCAAGCTCAGCCGATATGATTAAAAATCTTGCGCCGGGAGCTGCATGCAAAGATTGCTTCGTGGATGAAAAAACAGATAAACCTACCTATCAGATCCCACCAAAACGTTTGAAAAAGGATATTCCGTATTTCTGGACTGTTCGGGCAATCAGCGGTATCGAGGAAGGGCCGGTAGCGGCGGTTCGCTCATATGTAATGGCGCCGACATTTTTCATGGACATGGATTGATGAGTAGAATCATATTTGATGAACTCGTAAAAAGTCGAAATATGCTCACTTAATGAGCTTTTTGGGGATTTTTAAGTCACTTCGCTAAATCACAAGAACTCGGGCTAACGCCCTCAAACAGCTTGTGATTTT
>JAUYEO010000121.1 GCA_030689795.1 Desulfobacterales bacterium
TTGATAGCCTCCTCAACCGAACAGACGAGTGTCTTTGCATTCGGATAAGGAGAAAGGCTTGTTGAAGCCGAAAGATGAACAATAAGTCCTATATCTCTTCCTTTCCGTCTGTGCCCTGCCCCGACGAGTCCTTTATGTTCTACTATGGCATTCGCCCCGCCGTCGGCAACCATTTGCACCGCACGCTTCATATCCTCAAGGCCGGCAATAGGCCCAACGGAAATGCCGTGATCCATCGGAACAATTACTGTCTTTCCAGTATTGCGGTTGATAATGCGCTCCATCCTGATCTGCTTGCCTATAATCGTCATATCCAACTCCTCCCTTAATGCAAAAAGGCCGTGAAGCTTTTCTCTCCACGGCCCTTAAAACTAAAAAAGCCGTGGGTTCCGGAATCCACCCATGGCTTTTTGCGCTTAGTATGTAACTACCTCAACGCACCACAGGCAGACCGGTGCTAAAGTAATAATAATAAAAACCGAAAAAGCTGCCTGTGAATTTATTCATCTGTTTCTCTTGTTCCTTTTTACGAGTCATCAAAATCAAATTTTGATTTTATGGTTTTCTATCTTGCCGTTATTCGCATGTCAAGCACTTTTTTAATAATCTTCGCAAACCTGATTATTCGCCGCGTATCATGATAAGCAGCATCTTGAATCGCTCAACAGCATTAAGCGCATGAGGAATATCGGCTGGCATAATCATCATTTCACCTGCCGTAACCGTCTTCGGCTTTCCTCCGATGACTATTTCCGCTTTTCCGTCGAGAATATAAACTACGGCATCAAACGGCGAAGTATGTTCTGTAAGCCCCTGCCCTTCATCGAATGAAAAAAGGGTAATATTGCCGATATTTTTTTTAAGCAGTGTCTTGCTTACGACCGAGCCGATTGAGTATGAAACTCCGTCCGAAAGATTAAATGGGACTCCTTTGGAAATAACTGTTTTTTCGTTCATGGTTATACTCCTTTTTATAAAGGTACCGCAGCTTTGTATAAAGTTGCCTTTCCGCTGATATTATATTTCTTTACCGAAGCAGGAATAATAACTGATTTCCCTTTTGTCATGTTAAATTTGTCATCTTCCGAACCCGTAATTACGGCTCTTCCTTCAATGCATAAAATAATCTCAATGCTTCTTTTTCCAGGGCTGATATATGTTTCACTGTTGGTTACATTTATTGCTGAAAGCACAAACTCTCCGGCCGGTGTTTTATAAATACTTTCATTCCTGTTTTTCTCCGGGAAAATTATCCCGGTTTTTAATTGCTTAAACTTTACAATATTCAAAAGCTCCTGGACATCAACATGTTTCGGCGTCAGCCCTCCTCTTATAACATTGTCGGAATCAGCCATCAGTTCCAGAGCAACTCCTTCAAGATATGCGTGAAGCTGGCCTGTTTGAATAAACATGGCCTGCCCCGGTTCAAGATGTACGTAGTTCAAAAACAGGGGCGCTATTGCACCAATATCCGAAGGATATTTCCCGGCAATGACAGATACCCATTTAAAGGCAGGATTTTCATCAGCAAAGATTCCGGCATTTCGAAAAGCCTCTGAGACAATGCTCTTTTTCCGGTCACTGTCCATTGTCATGATGGAAGTAAAAAATGATTTTAATCCGGATGGGTTCGTATTGTTTTTAAGCTCATTGATCTGTTTTTTAAGTGTCCCCGGACAGGTTTTTTTCAACAGACGGACAGTTTCAGAAACTCCCCTGAAACCGCATAAAGCCTCAAAACCGCTTATGGCACAGAGACATTCCGGTTTATGATTATTATCCCTGTAGTTTCTGCCGGAAGAATCGAGAGGTATGCCCAGTCTGTTCTCTCTCTTGAATCCCTTCTTTGCCATAGTCCGGTTCGGATGAGCCTGTATGGACAGGGGTCCTGAAGCCGCGATTACCTTAAAGAGGAAAGGAAGTTCCCCTCCATATTTTTTTGCGCAATTCTCCCCGAGAATCTCAACCGGATATTTTTTTATAAGGCCGGAGAGGCTCTCCCATCCGCCTTCGGTTCTTATCATGGAATATCCTGAAGGGTGAGCTCCCATCCAGAGTTCAGCCTGCGGTTTATCGTACGGCGGCTTTTTACCGAGGAGCTTCGGGATTGCAGTATAAGATCCCCACGAATACTCCTTAACAATGTTTTTTAATAATCCGATTCTGTTCATTATCTTTTCTCTGAAGGTATCGTTCTCTTTTCCTGTTCAAACCACAAAATATTTATTTGATTCTATTCTAATATTATTTATCCTTGATTGTCAATAAGTTGCGATATATACAAATGCCGTTTCATGTTGTTTGCAATCTTTAACCATGCTGGTATAATGTGAAGCGTCGGGGTCAGGAGTCCAGGGAGCCGTGGATCAGGGAAAAGGCGGAAGGCGGGAATAAGCAATGTCGCTTATAGTCAACGAGATTTTCAACAGCATACAGGGAGAATCCCTTTATGCCGGACTCCCTTGCACCTTTATAAGGCTTACAGGATGCAATCTCAGGTGCTCCTACTGTGACACAAGGTATGCTTATGGGGAAGGCACCAGCCTTACCATGACCGATATTATAGATAAAGTTTCAGGTTATGAGTGCCCTCTTGTGGAAATAACCGGCGGTGAGCCTTTGCTTCAGGATGAAACACCGCTATTGATAATAAATCTTATTGAAAATGGCTACACTGTACTACTGGAAACTAACGGAACAATAGACATAAGCCATATTGATGAAAGGTGTATTAAAATTATCGATATCAAATGCCCGGCAAGCGGTGAATCCGGAAAAAACATTCTTGATAACCTGAACAGACTTAACGTCAAAGATCAGGTCAAATTTGTAATAAGCAACCATGAAGATTATGAATATGCAAAAGATATCATAAAACAAATTCCCGGCGGGTTTCTAAGGGAAAATATACTTTTCTCTCCCGTACCCGGCAAAATGGAATTTTCAGACCTGGCAAACCGGATACTGAAAGACAAATTGATGGTTCGGTTTCATGTTCAATTGCATAAGATAATCTGGCCGGACATCGACAGGGGAGTTTGAAGGGAACTATTTTATAATGAAAAAAAAGGCGGTTATTCTTTCAAGCGGAGGTCTTGATTCAACCACCGCAATGGCCATAGCAAAAAACGAAGGATTTGAACTGTTCAGCCTGAGTTTTTTTTATGGCCAGCGCCATTCATATGAACTGAATGCCGCAAAAAAAGTGGCGGAAGCATTTGGCGTGACAAAGCATCTTGTAATAAATCTGGATCTTAATAAAATCGGCGGTTCGGCTTTAACGGATAACATTGAAGTGCCTAAATCGAGAACTCTCATTTCAATAACCGGGGAGATACCTGTAACATACGTCCCTGCCAGAAACACAATCTTTTTAGCCCACGCACTAGCTTGGGCCGAAGTCATAAAATCCTTCGATATATTTATTGGTGTAAATGCGGTAGATTTCAGCGGATACCCCGACTGCAGACCCGAATATATCAGCGCATTCGAGCAAATGGCAAATCTTGCAACAAAAGCAGGCGTCGAAGGCAAAACACGGTTAAAGATCAGAACACCATTAATCAGCATGACAAAGGCCCGGATTATTAAAAGAGGAATTGAACTCGGCGTCGATTATTCGCTTACCCACAGCTGCTATGACCCGGACCCGGAAGGCAGAGCATGCGGCCTTTGCGACAGCTGTTTTTTAAGGAAAAAGGGTTTTGAAGAAGCAGAATTGCAGGATCCTGCAAAATATACCGATGCACTGTAAAACACAATTTTTCCAACAATTGTGAAGAGATACCATTTGACAAATTCTTTTCGAAAGACTATTGAAGAAATTAATTTCGTAAAAAATCTTATAACCTGACCAACAAGAGCCCGGAGATAAGCTGCGATGAATATCTTAAAAAAAAATCCAATGCTTTTTATGGGAATTGGAATTACTATCCTTTTTTTGGGGATAGGTTTATTGCGCATCGATTTTCTCGATACCCTTGAGCTCAAACTCTACAATGTATTGGTTGGGTTAAGAGGTGACCCGGGTTCACAAAGCGATATTGTCATCGTTGATATAGATGACGATTCGATTGAAAAGATAGGGCGCTGGCCGTGGCCCCGTTACATACTGGCAGAAGGCATCAAAAAAATAAATTCGGGAGATCCGAAGGTTATAGGACTTAACCTGATACTAAGTGAACCCGAAGAAAGCACCGGATTAAAAACAGTTAAGGAACTGGAAGCGCTTTTTACGGCAATTTTTTCCGATAAATCCGGCGAAAAACGCGCGGCATATCTTCAGGCCCTCCAAAATACCATGGAAAAGCTTGATAATGACAAAAAGCTTGCTGAAGCAATAAAGGAATCCGGGAAAGTCGTTCTTCCGGTTTTTTTCCGGGAATCCATCACCGCCGGAGGAGAGACAAAAAAAGCCGATGCTCACCTGACTGGCTATTCTATCCAGAATATAAGAAGCCCCGCCGACGCTGTGTATTACCGGGCTGATGAAATGATACTACCTATCCCTTCATTTATTGAAGCTTCAATCGGCATAGGCCACATCAATTTCGGTAATGACATGGACGGTATTGCAAGAAGAGAGCGGCTAGT
>JAUYEO010000141.1 GCA_030689795.1 Desulfobacterales bacterium
ATCAGGCGGTAGTCTGTGGTTTCTTCGGCAAGCGGAGCCACCCATTCAAAACCGACATACATGAAAACCCCGATTGCCGCCGCGGAAAGGACTTTCCCGGTTGTGAAATTTGAGCTGTTTAAGGCTGCGGTAAAATTGATCTCCTTAACCGACAGGGTATAGACGGAGACAAATATCAGAAAACCGAACATCAGATATGTCAAAACATCCTGTGTCCAGCCTGTTATTTGTATTCCCCTGTAATTTATATAACCTACAATCAGGATAAATATAATCTGCCAGAAAAATCTGTCCGTTGCAGGGTTTATTATAATTCCGGCGGAATCAATGAGAACGCTTGATAAAAGATAGCTTTCAGCTCCCACCATGCCCGCACCGAGAATTACATAAAACAATCCTGAAGGTTTCGCAAAAAGACCATCATATCCGTTACATACCGGTTGCTTCAGGTTCCGCTTTTTTGGGATAAATTACAAGGCGGTCGCCGGGGCGTACCGAGAGCTTTTTATCGAGCTTGTTCCAGATGGAAATCGACAGAACAGGTATATCAAACATCCTGGCAATCGAATAAAGCGTGTCCCCCTTTTTTACAACATATACATGTTTGCCCTGATCGTACAAAAAATTATTAATAAGCTTTTCATACCTGTCGGCAAAATCCTCCGAAGCTCCTCTCGGGATAAGGATTGTGTGGTTTCCTTTTGGAATAAAGTATCCTCTGATTTCAGGATTAAGATCCCTTATCTCTTTGAAGGAAGTTCTTGCCGCCTTTGCTATGATCTTTACGGGAATCTCCTTTATGCATTCAAGAGTAATCCTGTCGAAGGTTATCGGCGGGTAGTAATCCTTCTCGGTCAGTTTGAATCCATATCTGGCGGGATCCTGCATGATAAGTTTTATTGAAATAATCCTGAAAATGTATCTTTGGGTTTCATTGGGGAGATAAAGCCTGTAAAAATCTACAGTTTCCTGCTCATGCATTTCGGAAAGAAGCCCTTCTTCTCCCATATTATATGCAGCCGCTGCCAGTGTCCATGAACTCAGCATGCCGTAAAGGTTTTTTAAATAGCTCAAAGCAGCCTGGGTCGAAGTGAAAAAATTACGCCGTTCATCTTTATTTCCGTTGATAGTAAGCCCGTAATTCCGGCCGGTTTCAAAAATAAACTGCCAGTAGCCGACTGCTCCTTTGTTTGATACTGCGTTCGGTTTCAGCGCGCTTTCCGCAACTATTACGTACTTCAAGTCGTCAGGCATGCCGTTTTCTTTAAGCGCCTGCTCAATATATGGCAAATAGCGGCGCGAGCGCTTGAGCCACAGAAGAGCCTGGGTGCGGTCCCCTGCGGAGATAAGCATCTCTCTCTCGAAGCGCTCTTTTATATCCTGGATTTCAAGAGGAACCCTTTCTCCACAGAATGTCACCGGTCCGGAAGGAATTATGGGAAAATCAGGATAATTAAGATGGATCTGTTCCGGAGGAGCCGCTCCGGCATTTAAGGCTACAAGAAAAATGGAAAGAAGTAATAATAGTTGCTTATAAATAATGTGCATATTCATTAATTCTCTTTGTCAGAAAAAAAAGCTCCTTTTTAAGCCTCCGGTGGATCAATCCTTGCCTATATCTTTATGTTATCTGGATACCATAAGACATTCAGATTGTAAACTTCAGATGTAATGTGCGGCCTCCGTATCTCATGGTAATTTTTAATCAAATTCACCATTAATAACCGTTCGAGAAACAACTGCCAGCTTTATCACTTTTGCTTTTGCAGTAACGTCGCTCAAGCAGGGGGATAGGATGTCCCCCGGGTTGAAATTGCTCGTTTCTATCCTGACGATTCATTTCAGCCATAATCATTCCGGTTCTTTCAAACGATCTGCCTGCTGTTTGTTGATTTTGCCGATATCTTTTTTCATCTGGTCCATGCGTTCTCTGTTTTTCTGCCCGCTGAGTTCCTTGACCGTGTCGTCTACCTTTTCACGGCTGTCGGTACCTTCACAGCCGGCAAGGACCAGGCAGGTAAAAAGAACAAGGAGTGGTGCCCAAATCTTGAAGGTTTTTGTTATCCATCCCATATAGTATTTTCCTTTATATTTTTCTCCACGCTTGACCGACTGGTTTACACCTGCCAGAGACAGTTCCAGCCTTCCCGAAAACTCAGATATGCTAATCCCAGGTTCTCGTACCGCCCGATAACAAAAAAGACTGCTGGTCTTCTTATAGCATAAATATTCAGATTGTAAAATTTGGATATAAAGGGCTTCCCCCATACATACCTGACCATCATATGCAAATAATTACAGACTAGAAGTAATACGCTTTTTCCGGTAACAAACACATTTTACGCAAACCCTCAACAGAACTTATTTGATTTTATATAAATATTGGAATAAATGATAGATAATCTGATGTACAGATTATTTTCAGAACTGGATATTAAATATTACGTATAT
>JAUYEO010000155.1 GCA_030689795.1 Desulfobacterales bacterium
AAGCTGATATATCCGGGTGACGATTGCGGAAAACCAAATGAAGTTTGCATGCAGTTTGGTATGGGCGCTCAATTTGTTATAGACAGAAAGATGGGCAGGAAAATCGATAAAGAGGAGGCATTACATATTCTGGAAAAATCAGAGGAAGCAGGCCTCGTTCATGCCGCCATAAACAGGCAGGAAATCGACTTTCTTTGCAACTGCTGTTCCTGTCACTGCATGATTTTGAAGACAGCTCTTTCTCAGCCTAAACCCGGCCTGGCTTTGAATTCCGGTTTTATGCCTGAAAGGGATGCAGAACTCTGCACGGCATGTGGCACATGTATTGAACGATGCCCTGCGGATGCGCTTACTTCGGGTGCGGGAGATCTTCCAGAACTGAATACGGATCGATGCATAGGCTGCGCTGTCTGCGCCACCGGCTGCCCGTCTGAAGCAATCGGATTGATTGAACGGCCCGGCATACCGGTTCCTCCGGTGGATCAGAAAGCGCTTAAAGAGGCGATAAAAACAAGCCGCGAATGATCCGGGCAGGGATGAGTCCATATCATCCGCAAAGCCGGCTTTTGACGCCCAAATATACTGTTTAAGCCACATTGGTATAAATTATGATTGATATTCATTACCGAATCTTTTATATGATAACCAATTGTAATTTTTGAATCTGTCTAAATATGTAATTAATATTTTGATGAGGTATCTATCCGAAAGGCATGAGATTTGACCAACGATAAAACTAAGACTGATTCAATGGCAATCAATGAAGTGCAACTTATTCTAGCCGAAAAGCGCACATCTTTAGCCGTGATGCGGACAGGCATCGCTGTATTAGCTTTGCCTCTGTCTGTTATGAGCGTCCTGATAGCTACTTCAAGATTTTATGATGTCCTCAATGTCTTGCATTTTCTCGTTCCGTTGGGGGCACTCAATCTCG
Organism: Desulfobacterales bacterium; assembly: GCA_030689795.1. Lineage (GTDB taxonomy): Bacteria > Desulfobacterota > Desulfobacteria > Desulfobacterales > RPRI01 > RPRI01. Next base: position 935 of record JAUYEO010000155.1, read on the forward strand.
CTTTAATTGTTTTTGGCGCTTATCTTATTATTCGCTCGATAATTCGGATGCGACATTATGATCGCCTTATTCTTGAAATCAAGCTGAAGCATAGTGTAATTGGGAAATTTATTGATTGAATTTATGGAATTATCCTGACAACAGCTTCAACACGAATGCAAATTTCGCTGCGCTCCATTGCCGCCAGTGAACCTGGTTGTTGATAGCGGATAGGGAATTGGGGTCATTGCTTTTGCAGGGAGTCAGAAAGAATTGTATTCAGCCGCAGATCACGAAATCTTTGGAAATGACGCAAATTGCCTGTTACAAGTTCCAGCCCATGGTACAGTGCTGTTGCAGCAATCTGAACATCCGCATCAGGGAGGATCGTCCCCGTCTCCTCAAGGTGTGCCCGGATTTTACCGAAAATTTTAGCAGTGCCGATGTCAAAAGGAAGAACAGTGACTGCAGGAAGAATAAGTTGTTCTATATTCGACAGGTGCCTCTCACAAGCCTGAGAACGGTAGGCGCCTTTATACAATTCGCCGATTACAATGGAACTGGTAAATTGCTCTTCTCTGGGAATCCCAACGAGCCATTTGATGTAATTTGTTGCAGGACGTGGACGCAGTAGCTCTGAAATCGCGTCTGTATCAAAGAGAAATGCCATTTTTAGTGTCCGAGGTCCGGAAAATCACGTTGCCCGATGCGGGGAGAATTTTCTAAAATTTCAACCAGCTCCCCCGATCCTTCCCAGCCTCCTGCAATGCAGGCAAGCCCGCCTTCAGGACCCGCTTTTCTCAGACGTTCAAGGTGTTCAAAGTCATCAGGGCGGACCAGCGCAGCGACAAGTTTACCGTGCCTGGTAATCAGCACAGAAGAGCCTGATTCCACTTTGCGAATACATTCAGAAAAAGTAGCTTTTGCTTCAGCAATTGAAATATTATTTTTTATAACGCATCTCCACAAGTGACCTGTTTGTTATGATCATTATGACCTGAATGACCTGAATGTCAAGAAATAACATGACCCAATGAGCCATATAACAAAAGAATATAACTTATGGAGATATAATGCTGCAGCAGTAAAACAGGCGATTAAAAAACCTTGACATTTAATCCCCTTCCTTCTTATATCGCCAGTATGCTGACTGAACTCGAAAAAAAAATAGTCGCTTCAATACAGGGAGACATACCCGTCGTGAAGCGGCCTTATGCAAAAATAGCAAAACAGCTCGATATCTCCGAAGAAATCCTCATTGAGACCCTTAAAAAGCTCTGTGAAAAAGGCGTAATAAGGCGGTTCGGCGCAACTCTGCGACACCAGAACTCGGGATTCGAATCGAATGCCATGGCGGCGTGGAAAGTCGAAGAGGAGCGTGTCGAGGAGGTCGGCAGAAAGCTCGCATCCTTCAGGCAGGTTTCACACTGTTACAGGCGCAATCCCACCAAAAAATGGCCGTATAACCTCTATACGATGGTGCATGCCAGAGACGAAGAATCATGCAGGGAAACAGTTCGCATGATGTCGGAAGCAACTTCTGTTGATACTTATGTCATTTTATTCAGCCGCAGAGAACTTAAAAAAACATCCATGAAATATTTCTCAACAAATATTAATGACAATCCCGTAAAAAGTCATATGTGAACGGATTTGAGATTTTTGGGAAATAGATTTTTAAATTACTGAGCGTTAAAAATCACAAGGCTTTAATCCGCCACAGGCGAAACCTTCTTGTGATTTAGCGAAGTGATTTAAAAATCCCCAAAAAGCTCATTGAGTGAACATATTTTGACTTTTTACGAAATCATCAATGGTTGATTTGACTCTTTTCACATGATTTCAGACACTCCAAATATCCTGCTCGTCAATCCGTGGATACACGATTTTGCTGCCTATGATTACTGGGCAAAACCGATAGGTCTGCTCTATCTTGCATCTATCTTAAGAGTGCATGGATGCAAAGTTACATATGTCGACTGCCTGAACAGGTTTCATCCGGATATTAAAAAGCATACCCCATCCAAAACAGATGGAAGAGGCTCATATTTAAAGACAGCGATTCCGAAACCCGAAGGACTTGAAGATATTCCGAGAAATTATTCAAGATATGGAATATCTGAGGAATGGCTCAGGAAAGACCTTTCGGATGTTCCAAAACCCGATGTCATTCTGGTTACCTCCCACATGACATACTGGTACCCCGGTCTCTTTGAAACAATAAGAGTTCTCAGGGAGGCCTTTCCTTCGGCTCCGATTCTTCTCGGAGGCATATACGCGACTCTTTGTTATGACCATGCGGTTAAACATTCAGGCGCGGACAGGGTTTTTGCCGGAACAGGAGAAAAATTCATCCTTGAACTCATAAAAGAATACACCGGATTTTCTGCCGACATGAAATTTGATCCCAAAGCGCTTGATTCTTACCCCTATCCCGCATTCGATCTGGAAAATAAAATTGCTTTTATTCCGATACTGACATCAAGAGGCTGCCCTTTCTCATGTTCATACTGCGCATCTCATTTTCTTAATCCCAAGTGGATGATCAGAACTCCGGAATCAGTCATAGCTGAAATAAAATACTGGCACGAAAAATACAAAGTTGAAGATTTCGCTCTCTATGACGACGCATTTCTGACGGATGCAAAAAACCATGCGATTCCAATCCTTGAAGGGATAATCGGCGCCGGGATCAATGTCCGGTTTCACACTCCGAATGCAATTCACATAAGAGAGATATCGAAGCAGACGGCAAATCTCATGTTCAGGGCAGGTTTTCAGACAGTGAGGCTTGGACTGGAAACAACACTTTTTGAAAAAAGAAGCAGTCTTGACCATAAGGTTTCCGAAGATGAATTCAATCAGGCGGTCTTATTCTTAAAAGAAGCAGGATTTTCAAAAAATCAGGTCGGGGCGTATCTGCTCGCCGGTCTCCCCGGTCAGGATACCGGCTCCATAATTGAATCGATAAAAACCGTCAAAGAGAGCGGGATAACACCTGTTCCGGCATACTATTCCCCTATTCCCCATACCGGTCTCTGGGAAAAGGCGGTTCTTTGCTCCAGATATGATCTGAAAAAGGATCCGGTATTTACAAATAATGCGATATTTCCATGCCGCAACGAAGCGTTTTCATGGGAAATTATCTCTTTGCTGAAAAAACTTTCAGCGGAATAAATGAAACAACTGATGTAGGATCACCAACTCTTTTGGAGGTGATTCATATTTTTTTAAGAAAAGCCGATAATACCTTTTGCAATTTGCAAACAGGCCTGCTACAAAAAATCAAAGACATCGGAGGCCCTTGCAAAAGTCTGTTTCTCCTCACCCTAGCCCTCTCCCACAAGGGTAGAGGGAATTTTTGAGACTTTTGCAAGAGGATCATCGGACAGGAAAAATAAGAACCAGGGATTGGGGCATGAAAAAAACAAACGACATTGCTTTGCTGGGCGAGAACACGGTTTTCGAGGGTAAACTCTCTTTTCATGGAACCGTCAGAATTGACGGTCATTTCAAAGGCGATATATCTTCCGACGGAACACTTGTGATAGGAGAGCACGGAATTATTGAAGCCGACATCATTTCCAAATGTGTAGTAGTGGGCGGCGAGGTGCACGGCAACATCAATGCGGGTTTCAGCATTGAAATTCTGGCTACCGGCAAAGTTTATGGAAACATCTTCACGCCATCGTTGATTATCCATGAAGGGGTAATATTCGAAGGAAGCTGCAGGATGGATAAGACAAAGGATGCCCCGGAAAAAGAATTCCCGGAACAGGCCCAGGATAAAAAAGGGCTGATTAAATTTTTCCCATCCGGAAAAAATAAGGATGAAAAAGAAGAACTCAGAGATGAAGAGCAGGTTCATATTTCAGGTTCATCGTTCTTGACAACCATGCAATCTTTTGTTAGTAAGCCATAAATTATTTCCTGCGTTTTTTCGGCAGGAAATAATTTTGTAAACTTACTTACACCCCTCAAGGGGGTACTGAAAAGAGTCCCGTTTATCGGGGTTAAGAATAAACCATGATATTCAAGGTATTATACCTCAGTTAAATACCAGGCTGAATTTTCCGCCTTTTTCCATCTGAAACAGATATTGCAAGGCATACTGATTTGAAACAAGCAGGAATTTTAAAAAATATTCCTATATTCTCATGTCTTGATGATGATGAGCTTTATGAGCTTACCAATGTAGCAATTAAAAAAGCATTCCCTAAAAACACCATTTTGATCAGCGAAGGGGATGCGACGGATTCTCTTTACATCGTTTACAGCGGAAAAGTTAAAGCAATCATAAATGACGAGCACGGAAAAGAAGTTATCCTTTCGATTTTCGGTCCGGGTGAATATTTTGGCGAACTTGCATTCATCGACGGAGAACACAGGTCTGCAAGCATAATTACAAGAGAGCCCACCGAAGTTCTTATTATTTCAAGAGACGGCTTAAGGGATAGTCTGTCATCAAACCCCAATCTTGCTTTTAATCTGCTGGTTGGAGTCGTAAAAAGGCTCAGGGAAGCTACAAAGCAGATTGAAGGCCTTGCTCTAATGGACGTATATGGCCGCGTTGCGAGGCTCCTGGCCCACTTTGCAAAACCCAAGGGTGAAAAGCAGATCATTGAAGAGAAGCTGACCCATCAGGAGATAGCCAATATGACAGGCTCATCAAGGGAGATGGTCAGCCGGATATTCCACGATCTCCTTGCCGGGGAATACATAAGCGTCGAAAACAAGCTTATTACTATTAATAAACCGCTCCCCTATTCCTGGTAACCTGAACCACCGTTCCGCTTTTCCGGGCACTTGAATACTGACGATCTCGTAAAAAGTCATATGCGAACGGATTTGAGATTTTTGGGAAATAGATTTTTAAGGAACTGAGCGTTAAAAATCACAAGCTGTTTGAGGGCGTTAGCCCGAGTTCTTGTGATTTAGCGAAGTGACTTAAAAATCCCCA
>JAUYEO010000159.1 GCA_030689795.1 Desulfobacterales bacterium
TTAAGTCACTTCGCTAAATCACAAGAACTCGGGCTAACGCCCTCAAACAGCTTGTGATTTTTAACGCTCAGTTCCTTAAAAATCTATTCCCCAAAAATCTCAAATCCGTTCGCATATGACTTTTTACGAGAGCATCAATAAATAAATTCAACTATATTGGAATCCATGCCTAAGGCGTTTATTTTTTCACTGAAAGCCGTTACCTTAAAATAATATTTATAGCCTTTTTCTATCCGCCCCGTATATTCCATTTTTTTTGATTCTCCCTCATGTCCCGCTGCAATTTCGGCAACAGCTTCGTATTTAACGGGACAATTTTTACATCCGCTTTCCTGAACCTGATTTTTAGCCTTGTGAACAACAAAACCGGTTATTAAAGGCCCTTTTTTTTCCTTAACTACGGGAGCAGTCCACGTCAGGATAACCCTGTCTCCTTCAAGAACCGACGCCAGATCATTTACAGCCGGAAGCGCTTCCTGCCGAGGCGGAACAGGAGGCCCTTTTTTCCCGCACCCGGACAGGAACAGGGAAATTCCTATAACAGTAACAATCAAAATAACAGAGATATATTTATGATTCATGATCCGACTTACGCCTCCCGCAGGTCCGCCAATCTTTATGGCGGATTCACTTCTTTATCAATATCCTTACTTGCTTTCCTGATGGCTGAAAGGACATTTTTTGTTGCAGTTCCGCCGAAGGATTTTCTCCGGTTTATCATGCTGCCCGGGGTTAAAATTTTAAACACATCATCCGAAAAAAGGGGTGAAAATAATTTCATTTCTGCAAGCGAAAGCTCATGAAGCTCTTTTCCTTTTCCCAGGGCAAAGGCAACCGCCTTTCCTGCACAGGAATGAGCATCCCTGAAAGGCATGCCTTTTGAAACCAGATAATCGGCGAAATCAGTTGCATTCAAAAAACCCCTGGAGGAAGCCCTGAGCATGGCATCTTTTTTTATCTTTATCTCCGGCAGCATCTTTATGTAAATTTCCATGCAGGCCTTTAAAGTATCGACAGCATCAAACATGGCTGTCTTATCCTCCTGCATATCCCTGTTGTATGCAAGGGGAAGCGATTTCATGATTGTCAGCATGGATATAAGATCCCCGAAGACACGGCCGGACTTTCCTCTCACGAGCTCGGGAACATCGGGATTCTTCTTCTGCGGCATTATACTGCTGCCTGTAGCAAAAGAATCCGGAAGCTCAATGAAACCGAATTCACTTGATGACCATATTACAAGTTCTTCGGAGATCCGGCTGAAATGCACCATGCAAATGGCGGCTGAAGCGATGAATTCGATAATAAAATCTCTTGCAGAAACCGAATCCATACTGTTTGCCGATACCATCGGAAAACCGAGGAGTTTCGCGGTAAAGGCTCTGTCAACAGGATAAGTTGTTCCCGCAAGCGCGGCACTTCCCAGAGGCATTACATTTATTCTCTTCAGGCAATCGTGCATTCTTGCAGCATCTCTTGAAAACATCTCGTAATATGCCATGAGATGATGTGCAAAAAGGACGGGCTGGGCTTTTTGCAGATGAGTATATCCCGGCATGATTGTACCGATATGCTTTTCGGCAAGATCAACGATAACCTTCCTCAGAACAGCAAGTTCTTTGATGATAGATTGTGTTTCTTCCCTGAGATACATCCTTAAGTCAAGGGCAACCTGGTCGTTCCTGCTTCTTGCGGTATGGAGTTTGAGCGCAACCCTGCCTATCTCTTCGGCAAGCCTTGCTTCTATATGCATATGAATATCTTCGAGGCTGTCATCATATTTAAACCTACCGCTTTCAATATTTTTCTTTATATTCAGAAGGCCCTTTATCATCAGTGCGGCTTCCTCTTTTGTGATGATGGAGATTTTTGAAAGCATCCGGCAATGGGCAATGCTTCCCGCAATATCATGCGAATAAAGCCTCTTATCGGTATCAATAGAGGATGTGAATGCCTCTACGCTTTTTGCCGTCTTCCGGGAAAATCTGCCGCCCCAAGGTTTGCCTGGCATATAAGAACCCCCTTTTGCTACCGTCCTATTTATAAAGCCCTGTTCTTCAAACTCTGAATCCTCAAACGAAGCGCATTAAGCCTGATAAACCCTTCGGCATCTTTCTGGCTGTACACACTGTCACTTTCAAACGTCGCAAAGTCATGACTGTAGATGGATTCATCCGATTTACGGCCGAGAATCCTGCAATTCCCCTTGTAAAGCTCAATCCGGGCCGAGCCGGAAACATATTCCTGAGTATCGTCCACCATGCCCTGCAGAAGCTTCATCTCCGGTGAAAACCAGAAGCCGTTGTAAACAAGCTCCGCATACCTGGGAATAAGCGAATCGCGGAGATGCATAACTTCTCTGTCCATTGTTATCGATTCAACGGCCATGTGCGCCGCCCTGAGGATTGTTCCTCCGGGTGTTTCATAAACCCCGCGTGACTTCATTCCTACGAACCTGTTTTCAACGAGATCGACTCTTCCGATTCCGTGCTTCCCGCCCAGCCTGTTGAGTTCCTTCAAAAGCGCCGCAGGCGAAAGGCTTTTTCCGTTTATCGAGACGGGATTCCCTCTGACAAATGTCATTTCTATTATTTCAGACTCGTCGGGAGCGTTTCTTGGAGAGACGGAAAGAGTAAACATATCCTCAGGCGGAGCAATCCATGGATCCTCAAGCACCCCGCCTTCGTAGCTTATATGAAGAAGATTCCTGTCGGAGCTGTAAGGTTTTGCCGTGGTTGTCGGGACCGGAATGCCGTGTTTTTTCGCATATTCCATAAGCAGTGTTCTTGATCCGAGATCCCATTCTCTCCACGGAGCAATGATCCTGATATTGGGATCATGGACAAGATAAGTCAGTTCAAATCTCACCTGGTCATTCCCCTTGCCCGTAGCCCCGTGGCTGACCGCATCGGCCCCTTCAATCTTTGCAATCTCCATCTGCTTTTTTGCGATAAGCGGTCGTGCAAGGGATGTCCCGAGAAGGTACTGCCCTTCGTAAATGGCATTCGCACGAAAAGCCGGAAAAACATAATCCTTTACAAATGTCTCTTTAAGATCATCGATGTATACCTTCGCTGCACCGGTCTTTCTGGCCTTCTCTTCGATATAGTCGAGCTCCTCCTCCTGCCCGAGATCTGCCGAAAAGGTAATGACTTCACACTTGTATGTTTCAACAAGCCATTTCAGTATAACGGATGTATCAAGCCCCCCTGAATAGGCGAGCACTATTTTTTTTATTTTATCCTGCACGTCATATCTCCCGTTAAATTAATCAGGACGCAGATTTTCGCCGATACTCGCAGATGAATCTCGTGAATCATAAATCGTAAGTCGTTAACCATTCACCATTTACCATTTACCATTTTTCTATTAATTCTTTATATTGAAAATCCTTGCAACCTGCGTTCATCTGCGTCCAAAAAGGAAAATCCTATACAATTGAATGAACTATCACAAGGAATCGGAAAACGAATTTTGCGGTTCACCCGCCCTTCTGCCTATCAAAGCTTCAAGTATGGCCTTTGTCATATGAAGTTTGTTTTCCGCCTGATCCCATACGACGGAGTTAGTGCCTTCAAGAACTTCTTCGCTGATCTCTTCTTCCCTGTGTGCGGGAAGGCAATGCATGACGATAACATCTTTTGAAGCATGTTTAACAATTCTGCTGTTTACCTGGTAAGCCTCAAAAACACGCTTCCTTGTTTTATGCTCGCCCTCCTGCCCCATGCTTGCCCAGACATCCGTATATATGACGTCGGCATCCTTTGCTGCTTCAAGAGGATCATCCGTCACATTGATCTTCCCGATCCCCCTTTCAATCGCCTTTTTTAATATTTCTCCGTCAGGATGGTAGTCTTTGGGACATGCCAGGACAAGATCGAGTCCCAATACCGCTGCCGCATTAATCCATGAATGAGCCACATTATTTCCGTCTCCGATCCATGCTATCCTGATCCCGCCGTATCTCCCTTTTTTTTCCATTACAGTCATGATATCACTCAAAACCTGGCACGGGTGGTATAAATCGGTCAACGCGTTTATCACGGGTATCGAAGAAAATTCCGCAAGCTCCTCGAGCAGGTCCTGGGAATAGGTCCTTACGGCAAGACAATCAAGGTACCTTGAAAGAACCCTTGCAGTATCCCTCACCGGCTCGTCTCTTGCTATCTGCGTATCCCTTGCGCTTATAAAAAGCGGGGTTCCCCCGAGCTGAATCATTGCAGACTCAAAAGACACTCTAGTGCGTGTTGATGCCTTGTCAAAAATCAGGCCTAGTGTTTTTCCCTCAAACGGCCTGTGTAAAACACCCTCTTTCTGCATTTTTTTGAGTCCGGCAGCCCTGCCGAGCAGACCGTCAATATCCTCTTTTGTCAGATCCAATAAGGTTAATATGTCTTTTTTCACGACACCCTCTTATTAACAACATATGTAACTACTCACATTATTCAGGCTGTAGACTGTTAGTCTGTAGGCTTTTAGGGATAAATCCTTCAGTCTGACAGCTTACAGCCTTCAGCCTATCTTTCTTCAGCCTGTTCACCCGGGCAGTTACCAACAAACTAAATCTCCGGCCCCTGTTCTATAATATTTCATCAAGGCACTCAATAAGCGAATCTATCTCTTCCCTGCCGATGATAAGGGGCGGAACAAATCGCAGTGTATTGCCCTGTATGCAGTTTACAAGAAATCCCTTCTCAAGGCACTTATTGACCAGGGGCTCCCCTTCCACATCAAGCTCCATTCCTATCAGGAGCCCGACCCCGCGCACATCCTTTACGGACGCGTGCCTGCTTTTAAGCCAAAGGAGCCTTTCCATGAAATATGCGCCGATCTTGCGGCAATTATCAACGATTTTTTCCTCAGAAATTACCTTCAGGACTTCAAGCGCAGCCGCTGTTATTACAGGAGTTCCGCCGAATGTCGTTGCATGAGAGCCATGCCCGAATGCCGAAGCCACGTGCTCTTTTGCAAGCATGGCGCCTATCGGAAGTCCGTTTCCGAGCGCCTTGGCGAGGGTCATTATATCCGGTTCAACCCCCGAATGCTGATACGCAAAAAGCCTTCCGGTTCTTCCTATTCCTGTCTGTATTTCATCAAAAATGAGAAGCGCACCGGCCTTATCGCACAGCTTTCTTACTTTTTGCAGATAATCCGGATCAGGACAGCGAACTCCTCCCTCACCCTGCACAGGTTCAAGAATTACAGCGCATGTGGACGGTCCTATTCTGCCGGCCAGGGCTTCCGCGTCGTTAAACGGCACAAAGTCAAACCCTTCAAGAAAAGGATCATAGCCTTTTTTGATCTTATCCTGCCCTGTCGCGGATAAGGTAGCCATTGTCCGTCCGTGAAAAGACCTCTCCATGGAAATTATTCTGTACCTGCCTTTTTCGTCGTTTCCGTTGAAATACTTGCGGGCCAGTTTTATCGCCGCCTCATTCGCCTCCGCTCCGCTGTTGCAGAAAAAGACCCTGTCAGCAAAACTGTTTTCAACAAGCCACGACGCAAGTTCAACCTGGGGAATCGTATAATAAAGGTTGGATACATGGAAGAGAAGATCGGCCTGGCTGCAGAGGGCTTTTACCACCCTTGGATGCGCATGCCCGAGGCTGCACACCGCCACTCCTGCAACAAAATCGATGTATGGCTTCCCTTCAGTATCCCAAACCATGCAACCCTTACCCTTCTCAATTACAATGGGCGGGCGCTTATACGTTGCGGCAATCACCTTCTCGGCCTTTTCAATAATATTATTCTTCATTTCCTTACTTCCGTTCCAATACCCTTGTCGGTAAACAGCTCGAGCAGAAGGGCATGTCTTTTTTTCCCGTTTATTATGTGAACCTTCTCAACACCGTTTTTCAGAGCTTTCACGGAGCATTCGATTTTCGGGATCATCCCTCCCGATATGATCTTATCATCCACCATCTTCCCGACAGCGGCGGAATCAATCGAAGATATCAGATTTCCTGAAGCATCAAGCACACCGTCAACATCTGTAAGCAGGATGAGGCGGCCCGCTGAAAGCGCCATTGCAATGCTGCACGCAACAAGATCGGCGTTAATGTTGTAAGTCTCGCCCGATTTGCCGGCGCCGACAGGCGCAATAACTGGAATAAATCCATTTTCGGCAAGTGTATTTATTATCAGCGGATTGACATTTGTAACCTGCCCGACAAGTCCCGGATCTATTATTTCCGGCGGCGTATTTTCATCTTTCCGGTAAACGATGTGAAGCTTCTCCGCAAGTATCAGTCCGCCGTCTTTCCCGCTCAGGCCCACGGCTTTTCCCCCATGCCGGTTTATCTGCGCAACTATCTCCTTGTTGACCTTGCCGCCCAGGACCATCTCCACAACATCCATGGTCGGTTCATCGGTAAGCCTCATTCCCCCTACAAATGTCGATTCTATTCCCATCCGGGAAAGCACCTGACTTATCTGGGGCCCGCCTCCGTGAACAATCACGGGATTAAGCCCGACAAATTTCATCAGAACTATATCCCGCGCAAAATCCTCTTTCAGCTGAGGATCCGACATGGCATGTCCGCCGTACTTGATAACGATTGTCATACCGTAAAACTGTCTGATATACGGCAGAGCCTCAATCAGGATGTCTGCTACGTTTGGAGTCATCTTACTACCGCCTGCTGTTAAAGAATATACCTGCTTAAGTCCTCATTGTCCTTAATATCTTTCAATTTGTTTAAAACCGCTTTTACATCAATAACAACGTCGCTGCCGTTCATGTCCGGCGCATCAAAAAGGATATCTTCGAGCAGGCGCTCCATGATCGTATGAAGCCTTCTTGCTCCGATATTCTCCGTGTGGTTGTTGACCTCTTCGGCTATTCTCGCAATCTCTTCGATTGCGTCCGGTTCAAAAGCAACATTAACACTCTCCGTTTTCAGCATGGCAATGTATTGAGTCAGGAGGGCATTTTTAGGTTCCGTCAGAATCCTGACAAACTCTTTCTGTCCGAGCGCTTCAAGTTCAACACGGATAGGAAACCGCCCCTGAAGTTCAGGTATCAGATCCGACGGTTTAACCGAATGGAATGCTCCCGAGGCGATAAAAAGAACATGATCTGTTTTTACGGGACCGTATTTTGTCGCAACAACACTTCCTTCAACAATCGGAAGAAGATCCCGCTGCACTCCCTCCCTGGATACATCCGGGCCTGAGCCTCCGTTCTTCCCCACAATCTTGTCGATTTCATCTATAAAAATAATTCCGGATTGCTCGACTTTTGAAATCGCATTTTTCACAACCCTGTCCATGTCGACAAGGCGCTGGGATTCTTCCTGGGCCAGTAACTCCATCGCCTCGGAAACTTTTACCTTGCGCTTCTTAGTGGATTTAGGCATCAGTCCGCCCAGCATCTCCTTGAAGTTCATTCCCATCTCTTCCATGCCGAGGGTGGAAAATATTTCTATAACAGGCGTTTGCCTTTCCGATACATCAAGGTCGATAATCCGGTTGTCAAGCTTTCCTTCACGGAGCATGGCGCGAAGCTTGTTCCTCGTCGATGACGATTCGTCGTTTTCAGAAGTAACGAGCTCCAGTCCGGTTTCAGCCGTTTCATCTCTTTTATCGGCCTGCTGCCGTCCGGGTTTGGGAAGAAGGATATCGAGCATTCTTTCTTCCGCAAGGCTTAGTGCCTTTTCCCTTACAGATTCCTGCTCTTTCGATCTGACCAGAGTCACGGTCAGTTCGACAAGATCTCTTACCATGGATTCCACATCACGCCCGACATATCCGACTTCGGTGAACTTAGACGCTTCCACCTTGTTGAAAGGCGAATCCGTAAGCTTTGAGAGTCTTCTTGCAATCTCCGTCTTTCCGACTCCCGTCGGGCCTATGAGTATTATGTTCTTCGGAGCAATCTCATCGCGGAGATCTTCAGGCACCTGCTGCCTGCGCCAGCGGTTTCTCAAGGCTATGGCAACCGATCGCTTGGCTTTATGCTGGCCTATTATATATTTATCAAGTTCCTTAACTATTTCGGATGGTTTTAAACTGTTCATATTTTCAAAGTTCTTCTATGGTTATTTTATCATTAGTATATACGCACAGAGAGGAAGCTATTTTCATCGACTCTTCAGCGATCTCCCTTGCGCCGAGATCGGAGTACTTCATAAGAGCCGAAGCTGCCGCCTGCGCGCCTACTCCCCCTGATCCTATCCCGATTACACCCTCATCAGGCTCTATAACATCCCCGTTTCCTGAAACAAGAAACATTCTTGTGCTGTCAACGGCTATCATGAGGGCTTCAAGACGCCTTAAATACTTGTCGGTCCGCCAGTCCTTTGCAAGCTCAACAGCGCTTCTTGTAAGATTTCCGTTATAGCGCTCAAGCTTTCCTTCAAGACGCTCCGAAAGATTCATGGCATCCGCGGTAGCTCCCGCAAATCCGACTATGATGGTGTCGTTGTATATCCTTCTTACCTTTTTAGCAGTATGCTTCACCACGATATTGTTCAAAGTTACCTGTCCGTCACCGGCAACCGCTACCTTTCCTTTATGCCTTACGGCAAGAATCGTCGTTCCGTGGAAATGCATGGTTTGTTTTCCTTCATATTTGACGGCTTCGTAAAAAGTCATTCTGCTGTGTTGCGCTTCATCTTTCGTCATTGCAGCGTACCAAAAAGTACGCTTCATTCCTCAAGATTCGCGCGCCTTGCATAATGAGCTTTTTACTTTGCCGTCTGAATTTAGACTTTTTACAAGACCTTAATATTTTCCCGGTATTATTTTCTGGGATGAGCCTTGTCATAAGTTTCCATCAGCCTGTCTATGCTTACATGTGTGTACTTCTGAGTAGTAGAAAGGCTTTTATGCCCAAGAAGCTCCTGAACAACCCGCAGGTCGGCGCCTGCATCCAGCATATGAGTCGCAAACGAGTGCCGGAGGGCGTGCGGCGAAACAGGAACCGAAATGGAAAACTCTCTTACAAAATTTTCAAGTATCCGGGCAACGGATCTTGTAGTAAGACGCCCCTTATTCTTATTTAAAAAAAGCGGGCCGTTTTCATTCAATGTTCCGGTCTCTCCCCTTAACTTCTCCATGTAGGCCCTTATGGCGTCCATTGCCTTCCTGCCGATCGGGACAATCCGTTCTTTGCTGCCCTTTCCGAAAACCTTTATCACACTTTGGCTGAAATCGATACTCGAAGCATTCAGGCCGGAAAGCTCGGATACTCGTATTCCAGTGGAATACATTGTCTCGAAAATGGCCCGGTTTCTCAAGCCCGGCAACGTATCCGTCCTTATCGAATCAAGCAGCCTGAACATCTCATCGACAGTAAGATACGCAGGTATGTTTTTATCCTGTTTCGGCGTCAATATCAAATCAGCCGGGCTGTTCTGTATAATTCCTTGCCTTACAAGATACCTGAAGAATGAACGGAGTGCCGACAGCTTTCGCGCAATCGATTTTTTTTTGTTCCTCTTGTGCAGAAATCCGAGATATCCCCTTATCATCAGATGATCCGCATCTTCAACCATGAACGGCATTTTATCTTCTTCCCCGTCCGATACCGCGCCTTCTGCCGCAAACGAGGCAAATTCGGTAAGATCGTTCCTGTAAGCGCGGCAGGTATTCGCCGAATACCCTTTTTCAGAAGCAAGGGTTTCGATAAAAGAGCCTGTCATTCCGTCAATAGGGTGTTTTCCCATCATTTACCATTAAAATCAATCAATGCTTCAAGCTCTTTCCAGTTACCAACCTCGACAAAAGGATGCTCCATCCTGTTCCACGGCTGCCTGAAAAGGACGGGCGTCACACCTTTCTCCTTTAATGCAAAACATGTTTCCAGCCTGTCTTCCACAAAATATGAGATATTTTTTTCGAGCAGCACATCCGCCTTTGCTTCAAATGAGCCGGTAGCTACCACTTCCACTGAAGCCGGATCAAGAAGCAGAGTTTCCGATATCCAGCCATGTATCGGCCCGGGGTATGGTCTCGCGGTAACAAACAATAGCCGACCATGCCTGCTCATCCTTCTGAGTACACGTGCCGAACCTTCAATCGGTTTCAATGACGCGCTGTGTTTTCCGTCGAGTATCCTTACTATTATATCGCTTATTATTTCCGGTTTAAGATCGATACATTCTTCAATATAATAGGATGAAATGTCTTCGTAATGTATATTGTCTATCTTATACTCATCCCTTGCAATGTCGATAAATAATGACATGGTATCCGCAAAAACGCCGTCTATATCAAAGGCCAATGATGCCGAATCGATCATAAATACACCTGATAACTTGATAGTATAAGAATTTCCTTTTGGGACGCAGATGAGCGCAGAAGTTTAGACTGAAGACTGTCAGTCTGTCCGCCACACTGTTTGGCGGATTAGCTAACAGCCTACAGCCTA
>JAUYEO010000168.1 GCA_030689795.1 Desulfobacterales bacterium
ATAGTTTTATCAATCGAATAGCAGATAACCTCTGTCCCGTGCAATTATTTATTTCATTATTACGAAATTGTCATAATAAAAAAATTATAAGACGAACTATATTTATGAATAAATATGGATTTTATTCGGTGAATGAACAAATATATCTTGACTTCACAAAATGAATTTATTAGTGAGGTTATGATTCTATCAGACAAAATCAGCTTCAAAAAAACAAATCTGTCCGGCAAGGATACAAGGCTGTAGGAAAAACATCATGCATACGATTGAATCCAAAGTAAATATTCATTCAGAAGATTACAAGAAAAATTATGCGGCCATGGAAGCCCTGGTTGAGGACCTTCGGCGCGAAATGAAACGGGCGCGGGACGATCGATCCCGGAAGGCGCTGGACCGCCTGGTTGAATCAGGCAAACTTCCGGCGCAAAAAAAACTTGACCTGCTTCTCGACAAAAACACGCCCTTTTTGGAAATCGCACCATTAGCCGCCAGGGACATGTATGACGGGAAGGTCCATGCCGCCGGACTTCGGGCTGGAATAGGCGTGGTTGGCGGAAAAGAGGTAGTGGTAAGTATCAACGACGCCACCATAAAGGGCGGCTCAGCATACCCCATTTCTGTCAAAAAAGCCCTGCGCCTGCAGACCATTTCAATGGAGAACCACTTGCCCAGCGTCAGCCTCGTGGATTCGGCCGGAGCCTATCTCCCCCTGCAGTCTCAACTCTTTCCGGACATCGACGGTGGAGGAAGGGTTTTTTACAATCAGGCCCTGATGTCCAAGATGGGTATCCCCCAGATTGTTGCGGTGATGGGGCTTTGTACAGCCGGTGGCGCCTATGGCGTAGCTATGAGTGATGAGATCGTCCACGTTAAAGGGCACGGGGCCATTTTTCTTGGAGGTCCCCCGCTGGTCAAGGCCGCTACCGGTGAAGAAGTGACGGCGGATCAGCTGGGCGGGCCCTTATTGCATTGCATGGAATCCGGTGTGTCGGATTATATCGCCGAAGATGATGCCCATGCCATTGCCATTGTCAGGGACATAGTCAGGAATCTGCCTAAAAATGAAAAGACTCGCCTTTCCATGGCCGAGCCCAAACCTCCGCTTTATGACCCCAGGGAATTATACGGAATTGTCAGCCGCGATCTGGCAACATTCTTCGACATCCGCGAGGTCATCGCCCGCATCGTTGACGGCAGCGAGTTCCTGGAGTTCAAGGAACTTTACGGCACGACGCTGGTATGCGGGTATGCGTATATTCACGGCTATCCCGTGGGAATACTGGCCAACAACGGGGTGCTTTTCAACGACAGCGCTGAAAAGGCCACCCAGTTCATCCAGATCTGCGACAAACGAAAGATTCCGCTTGTTTTTTTGCAGAACATCACCGGGTTTATAATCGGCTGGGACTATGAACGCAAAGGCATCACCAAAAACGGCCACAAGATGGTCAACGCGGTGTCTACCTGCACGGTTCCCAAATTTACAGTCATTATCGGAGCCTCATACGGGGCCGGCAACTATGCCATGTGCGGACGCGCTTATTCGCCGCGTTTTCTTTACATGTGGCCTAATGGAAAGATAGGGGTGATGGGCGGCGCGGAGGCGGCCGGAGTTCTGATTTCAATCACCAATGACCAGAATCAGCGTCTGGGAAAACCGCATTTGACCATTGAAGAGGAAAAAGCCTTAAAGGAACCCATAATTGCCGCGGCTGAAAAAGAGGGAAATGCCTATTACAGTACGGCGCGCCTGTGGGATGACGGCATCATTGATCCGGTCAAAACCCGGGATGTCCTCGGCCTATCCATTTCGGCAGCGATGAATGCGCCCATTCGTGATGATGTTTTCGGATACGGTATTTTCAGAATGTGAGCAACAGGGGAAACGCCATGTTTAAAAAAATTCTTGTGGCTAACCGGGGAGAAATCGCCCTGCGGGTCATGCGCACCTGTCAGGAGATGGGGATTGCCTGTGTAGCTGTTTATTCGGATGCAGATCGGAAAGCACTTCATACCCTGCGCGCGGATCAGGCAATTTACCTTGGCGCGTCGGAACCTGCCGCCGGCTATCTTGATATTGATAAAATTATTGCCGCGGCAAAAGATACCGGCGCCCAGGCGATCCATCCGGGTTACGGTTTTCTATCGGAAAACGCCGGCCTGGCCGGGCGCTGCGAGCAGGAAGGTCTGGTTTTTATCGGACCCCCGTCTCGGGTGATTCAGGATCTTGGCGATAAGACTGTCGCCCGGAAAATCATGCGCGAGGGCGGGGTTCCGATCATCCCCGGCATGGTCTGTGCCGAGTCCGTCCTTCAACTTCTCACAGATGAAGCCGGCCGCATCGGATACCCTGTCCTGATCAAGGCTGCCGCAGGCGGTGGCGGCAAGGGCATGCGGGTCGTTCATGCAGAAAATGAACTTGCCGATGCCTGCCGCCAGGCTGCAAGCGAAGCTGCGGCCGCGTTCGGCAGCGGCGCCATTTATCTGGAAAAATTCTTAAAAATGCCCCGGCATGTTGAATTCCAGATCCTTGCCGATAGCCGTGGAAACATAGTTCACCTTCTTGAAAGAGAGTGTTCCATTCAAAGACGGTATCAGAAGGTGGTCGAAGAGACACCTTCCCCCGCCATGACGCCGGATCTGAGAGCGGCCATGGGGCAATCAGCCGTGGACGCGGCCCGTGCATCCGGATACGTCAATGCCGGAACCGTTGAATTTCTGCTTGATGCGGACGGGAAGTACTATTTTATGGAGGTCAACACTCGGCTGCAGGTGGAGCATCCCATCACGGAAATGATCACCGGCATTGATATCGTCCGGCAGCAGATCCGAATTGCGGCGGGTGAGCCGCTTGGGTTTACCCAGGCGGACGTTACGGGCAGGGGCCATGCCATCGAGTGCCGCATTTATGGTGAGGATCCTGAAAACGGCTTTATGCCTTCTCCCGGAAAAATCACTTACCTGCAGGAGCCTTCAGGCCCGGGAATCAGGAACGACTGCGGCATTTATGCAGGGTTTGATGTGCCCGTAGAATACGATCCCATCCTGTCTAAATTGATCGTATGGGCTGCTGATAGAAATCAGGCAATTGCGCGCATGAAAAATGCTCTCTCCCAGTACGTGATTCTGGGAATTAAAACGCCCATTGCCTTTCTCATGGATGTGTTGGCCTCCGAACCGTTTCAGGAGGGGAAAACCTATACGGACTTTATCGCCACCCATTTTGAGGGTTGGCGGCAAAAGACAGATGAAGCCGACCTTGCAATCCTGGCTTATATCATCGATGAAATTGCCGGCCCAAGAAGGCCGCAGACTCATATTACCGGGACAACCGGGCCGGCTACCCCGTGGCAGACGGCAGGAAACTGGCGATTGTAAACTCCGGCAGTATGTGGAGATCTTTGAAGAACATCTGATTAAAGGGTCTGGCAGGGGTATTGGGTTTTACATTTCGCAAGAAATTTTTAAGGAAACATATCAACGCCCCCTGATTGTCAACAAAGAGACACAGGCAGGGACGAAAGCATGACAAGGTCTCATATCGTTTGAAGAAGGAGGCGGGAAAATGGAGTACAAACTCAGAGTCGCACAGATGGATTTCCCTGTTGAAGTCGAAGTTAACGAAGATCTGCAACTGAACATCATGCTGGGTGACAAAAAATATATTGTCGATTATACGGTTGTTTCAGACTTCTGTATTCACATGACGGTGGAGAACGGCATCCGGTCCGGTAATGTGAACGCCTTTGTTGCTGACGGCCCTGACGGCAAAACCGTAGTTATCAATGGCCGATCCTATATGGTCCAGGATCATGACTCTCTTGCCCAGGTAGTCCAAAAGGGACGGCGACCGAACCTTCCGGATAAGATTACACCGCCTATGCCTGCCGTTGTTGTGTCGATACCGGTGGCCATGGGTGACCGGGTGAAAAAGGGACAGGCGGTCATTGTGGTGAGTGCTATGAAAATGGAAACCACTTTGTGTGCTCCTTTTGACGGTACGGTGATCAAGATCAATGCAGGCGTCAATGACAAGGTTGCCCCGGGACAGATACTGGTGGAGATAGAGAAAGATGGATAACTTCAAGGCAGACGAAGATAAAGGAGATAATCGATAATGAATGACCCTCATTTGCTCTATCGGGTAAAAGATGGTGTTGCCTGTTTTACCATCAATCGTGAAAAACAGCGCAATGCCATCAGCATGGAGGCCCTTGACCTGTTTCTCCGTCATCTGGACGAAGCCTCGGAGAATGATGCCGTGCGGGTGGTTTGCGTGACCGGCGCGGGCAACCGGACCTTTTGCGCAGGCGCCGACCTTGGAGCGGGCATGGACGAAAGCGACGGGATGACGGCTTTCAGGAAGTATGCGAAGCTGTTAAAAAAACTGACCGGCTTTCCCAAACCCACCGTGGCGAGGGTTAACGGCTCCTGCGTCGCGGGAGGCACCGGTTTTATGCTTGCCTGCGATATCGTCATTGCCGGCAGCAAAGCGACTTTCGGCACGCCGGAAGTGAATGTCGGGCTTTTTCCCATGATGATCGGCGCCTTGATTTTCCGGAATGTCCTCAGGAAAAAAGCCATGGAGATGGTGCTGCTGGGAGAAAAACTGACCGCCGAGCAGGCCCTGGAAATGGGGCTGATCACCCGCATGACAGACCCTGATGACCTGGATACGGAAGTGGACAAGGTTCTGAACGTACTGGTGAAAAAAAGTCCCATCGGCATGAAGATCGGCAAGGATGCCTTCTATGCCGCGGCTGACATGCCCTTTGAGCAGGCCTTGGATCTTCTGGCGGAAAAGCTGTCGGACGTGGTTGCGACCCGGGATGCCCGTGAGGGAGTCCTGGCCTACCTCGAAAAACGGGAGCCGTTGTTTTCGGGAAAATGATGCTATGCGGTCAGAAATAACGGTTATCTATAATAACGGTCTTGTAAAAAGTCGAAATTCAGACGGCAAAGTAAAAAGCTCATTATGCAAGGCGAGCGAATCTCGAGGAATGAAGCGTACTTATTGGTACGCTGCAATGACGAAAGATGAAGCTCAACACAGCAGAATGACTTTTTACGAAGCCGTCCATAATCATATTTTGCACAACAGACAAGGAGAAGAAAAATGGCCTATAAGGATAAAGTGGTTGTCACCTGCGCCGTTACAGGCGTATTGACCGACCCGGGCCGGTTCAACGTGCCGGTGACTCCCGAACAAATGGCCGCAGCCGCGCAGCAGGCTTTCGACGCCGGCGCCGCGATCGTGCATGCCCACTTCAGGTCTCAACAACCTGGAGCGGGCGCCTGGCCCACCTGGGACCTGAAGGAGGTCGGCGATATCCTGGCCGCGATTAAAGGGCGGGTTCCCGGGATGATTATAAACATGAGTACCGGCATGATAGGAGCCGATATTTCGGGTCCTCTTGCCTGCCTTAAGACATTTAAGCCGGATATGGCGGCCTGCAACGCCGGGTCTCTGAATTATCTGAAGATCCGCCAGGACGGTATCTGGGCCTGGCCTCCCATCCTTTTCGACAATCCGGTCGAAAAAGTTAAGGCATTTCTGGACGTAATGACAGCCAATCATATTATCCCGGAATTTGAATGCTTCGACACCGGAATTGTTCGCAGTGTAGGCATGTTTAAGGCCTGCGGCATGTTTAAGGGTGATCCTCATCTTTCATTTGTCATGGGCGTGGATTCAGGAATGCCGGCAAGGGGCGATCTGTTGCCCATTCTGAAAGATGAACTTCCCCCGAACGCTCACTGGCAAGTCATCGCTACCGGACCTGGCCGTGAAAAAATCTGGGACCTTCACCGAAAATGTATCGAACTCGGAGGGAATGTCCGAACCGGCCTTGAGGATACCTTCTATCTCCCCAATGGTGAAAAGGCAACCGACAACGGACAACTCGTGGAAGCCCTGGTAAAAATCGTCCGCGATATGGGCCGGGAAGTGGCATCGGCGACAGAGGCCAGGGTTATTCTGGGAATAAACAGTATTTAAGAATGATAGACTCGTAAAAAGTCATATGCGAACGGATTTGAGATTTTTGGGAAATAGATTTTTAAAGAACTGAGCGTTAAAAATCACAAGCTGTTTGAGGGCTTTAGCCCGAGTTCTTGTGATTTAGCGAAGTCATTTA
>JAUYEO010000179.1 GCA_030689795.1 Desulfobacterales bacterium
ACAGGTTTTTTGCCGATTCCCGATTTGATTGAAAAAAGAATCAGGTCGTTTTTTTCCAGAAGAAGCGAGTCCGCTATGATTGCCTGCTGCTTTACCTGCTGTGCCTTTGAAAGTTTATCCGCTTTGGTCAGCACGCGGATAAAAGGAATATTATAATGACTCATCCAATCCATGAAAGTCATATCTTCAGGACCCGGGGTCCGGCGCAAATCCAGTATGAGAACAACGCCTTTTAAGTTTTTCCTCGTTGAAAGATATGTCTCAATCATGGCCCCCCAGCCTTTTTTCACGGAGGCTGGAACCTTGGCATATCCGTACCCCGGAATATCAACAAAGCCCATATCATCATTAATGCTGAAAAAATTTATAAGCTGGGTCCGGCCGGGTGTTGAGCTTGTTTTAACAAGATGTTTACGGCTCAACAAGGTGTTTATAAGGGATGATTTGCCGACATTAGAACGACCGGCAAA
Organism: Desulfobacterales bacterium; assembly: GCA_030689795.1. GTDB lineage: Bacteria > Desulfobacterota > Desulfobacteria > Desulfobacterales > RPRI01 > RPRI01. The sequence continues at coordinate 471 of JAUYEO010000179.1, forward strand.
TGCCATTTCCGGCAGATTCCACGGGGGATACTGTGAGGGTTTTACTGCGCTGGTAACAAATTCGGCGGATTTTATAATCATGTTTTCCGGTTAATAATATAGTCCTCAAGTCGCTTCATGCCTTCTGCAATATTCTCAATGGAATTTGCGTATGAGAATCTTATATATCCTTCTCCGTTTGCCCCGAAATCTATGCCTGGAGTCACTCCCACATGGGCTTTTTCAAGAATGTCGAAGGCGAGCCCGTATGAATCATTCGATATATGTTTTGCATTGGCAAACACATAAAATGCCCCGGTCGGTTCAACAGTAATGCCGAAACCAAGCCCTTTTAAGCGGGAAATCATGTAGAGCCTTCGTTTATTATACGTGTTTTTCATCCGGAGAATATCTTCGCCTGCTTCCTTTAAGGCTGTAATCCCGGCTATCTGTATTATAGAATTTGCGGATATGAAGAAATTTTGCTGGATTTTCTGGACAGGCCGGATAAATTTCTGGGGCGCAATAAGGTAACCCAGCCGCAACCCGGTCATCGCATAGAGCTTGGAAAAACCGTTTAAAACAAAGGCGTTTTGTGTAAACTCCAGAATAGAGCGCTCTTTGCCTTCATATACAAGCCCGTGATATATCTCATCCGAAACAATGTAAGGTGAAAATTCGGCTATAGCCTTCATCCGGCTTTCGGGCAGCAGATTTCCGGTCGGATTTGAGGGAGAATTGATGAATATGGCCTTTGTCTTTCCCGTTATCTTCTCTTTGATGGCTGACGGCCTGTACTGAAAGGCATCCTCTTCATATACCGGCACTGTTACGGGTTCACCCTGAACGAATTTAATAAAATTAGGGTAACATGCATAATGGGGGTCGGAAATAATGACCTCGTCTCCCTTGTCGAGCAGCGCTGAAAACAGGCTGAACATGGCAGGGGATGTTCCGGAAGTAATTACTATCTGATCCGGGCTCACCCGGATTTTATAAGTAATGAAATAATGCTCGCTTATGGCCTCCCTGAGCTCTATCATGCCGAGGCTGTGCGTATAATGAGTATGTCCGTCACGGAGAGCTTTACAGACTGCATCTTTAATGCACTCCGGCGTATCGAAATCGGGCTCCCCGACTTCAAGGTGAATTACATCAATCCCCCTGCGCTCCATCTCATGAGCCTTCTCAAGAACATCCATGGCTATAAAAGGGGTTATCTCTTCAGTACGCTTTGATATCATTTTATTATACGACCTTGTTTAAAGGATACTCAATAATTCCTTCAGCTCCGTTCTTTAAAAGTTCCGGTATTAAATCCCTTATAATATCGATATGCGCCACCGTCTCAACCGAAAACCATTTAGACTGGTACAGCGGTGAAACAGTAGGGGCATTAAGGCTCGGAAGGAGCGATACGATCTTTTCTAGGCGTTCTTCAGGAACATTCATTTTAAGCCCAACAAGTTTCTCCCCAAGCAGAGCCCCTTTGAGAAGGAGCGCGATCTGCTCGATTTTATCGCGTTTTTTTGTATTTTCCCATGCTTTGTGGTTTGCAATAAGCCGGGTATTTGTCTGCATCAGTTCGTGAATAATGCGGAGCCCATGGGCTTTGATGGTGCTGCCTGTTTCCGTAACTTCCACTATGGCATCGGCAAGTCCTGAAACAATTTTTGCCTCGGTAGCACCCCATGAAAACTCGACCGTCACATTAATGTTCCGTTCCTTGAAATATCTTTTTGTATATTCAACAAGTTCGGTTGAGATCTTTTTCCCCTCAAGATCCTCGATTTTTTTGATATTTGAATCATATCCCACGGCAAGAACCCATTTCGCCGGCCTTGCACTCACCTTTGAATAAACAAGATCTGAAACAACGTGGACATCCGAACCGTTTTCGGCTATCCAGTCTTTGCCTGTAAGGCCGGCATCAAGAGTTCCGTTTTCAACATATCTCGACATTTCCTGAGCCCTGCAGATAGCGCACTCGACAGCATCATCATTTATTTCGGGAAAATAACTTCTTCCATTCACATTTATCGTCCACCCTGAACGTTTGAACAAAGAAATCGTTGCGCTCTCCAGGCTTCCTTTTGGAATGCCCAGCTTTAACTTATCATTCATTTATCATATACCTCCTGAGGATCAAATATGACGGCTTCGTAAAAAGTCATTCTGCTGTGTTGCGCTTCATCTTTCGTCATTGCAGCGTACTTACATGTACGCTTCATTCCTCAAGATTCGCGCGCCTTGCATAATGAGCTTTTTACTTTGCCGTCTGAATTTCAACTTTTTATGGGTTCATCAAATATCAGCTTTCCAATGTTTTTGACTGAACCATCATTTTCAACCTTTCTGTAAAAACAGCTTCTATAACCCGTATGGCAGGCTGCCCCGCCTCTTTGCTCAACTTTTAACAAAACTGTATCTTCATCACAGTCAACCAGTATTTCTTTTACAATCTGCAAATTACCGGAGGTTTCACCTTTAACCCAAAGCTTCTGCCGGCTCCTGCTGAAATATGTCGCCTTCCCGGTCGAAAGGGTTGCTTCCCATGCCTCCTGATTCATAAAAGCAAGCATCAGGATTTCACCTGTTTCATAATCCTGAACAATTGCAGGAACAAGACCGTTTATTTTATTGAAATTAAGATTTACCATTTTCTATCCCTTTTAATATAAGGTGTTCAAAATTATACACTATATCTTTTTAAGTCAAATTCTTTTTTGGACGGCTTCGTAAAAAGTCATTCTGCTGTGTTGCGCTTCATCTTTCGTCATTGCAGCGTACTTTCATGTACGCTTCATTCCTCAAGATTCGCGCGCCTTGCATAATGAGCTTTTTACTTTGCCGTCTGAATTTTGACTTTTTACGAAGCCGTCTAAAATGATAAACTTGCTTAAAGGTTATTTATTTGATAAATAAGATATAAAAATATGTTGCTATTAATGGACTGGTTTATTTGTTTGATTCTGTTTTCAAATATTTTAAACCAGTCAAATTTTTTTTATCGTTTCATTTTAGGAGCCGTTACGAAATAACCATTACATTTCTGATCATTTTGTTACGGCTCCTTATGCCGGACGGCTTACGGCTCCTTATGTCGGTCACGGCATTTCAATGTTACGGTTATTTTTGAACGACGGCTTAACAGTAATAGAAATCAGGTTGTTATGTATAAGAAGAAAAAGGTTT
>JAUYEO010000181.1 GCA_030689795.1 Desulfobacterales bacterium
CAAAAGCCATGGCGAGAAGCTGGGTTTTGTCTCCCATCTCGGCAAGCACCACAAAGATCAGGGATGCAATAAATGCTGTCATCAGTACTTATCCTTTCTTGCATCAAGACCGGCGGGTGTCAAGATAGATGTCACCTGAACCATAGCCTATGCTGCCTTTTTTAAATGGTAGGTCTGAGCCGTAACATTCTTTTTTTCAGGATTCAGCCAAACCAGACGCACCGGGTTCCAATTACGCGTATTTTTTGACCAGCGATCCGGATTACGATGTCTGGCTTTTTCATACACTTTTCGGCGGTTAGCGAGAATATGCTCCTCGCGGCCAAAATGGCGATCATCAGGAGTAACAAACCGAATCGCGCTGTGCAGATGTTGTGTATTGTACCAGAATACGAATTCATCGACCCAGGTCTGTGCCAGATCTATGCTCTCAAAAGATTGTGATGGATATTCGGGTCGATATTTCATCGTTCTAAAAAGCGATTCGGAAAAAGGGTTGTCGTTACTGACGCTGGGCCGTGAAAAAGATGGAATGACTCCCAGTTTGTGTAAAGTAGCCAGCATCGTGGCACCCTTCATCGGTCCGCCGTTATCGGAGTGAAGCACGAGTCCTTCAGGTTTCACCCCGTGAATCAAGCAGGCTTTGGCGAACAGAATTGAACTGTAGTCCATGGATTCTTCGGCAAAAATTTGAGCGGCGATAATTTTACGGCTCCAGACGTCGACAATCATGTATAGATAGAAAAACAGGCCCCGAACCGGAGTTTTTAAATACGTTATGTCCCAGCTCCACACCTGGCAGGGTCCTGTTGCCACATGTTCCTTCGGTTGCCGCTTAACAGCAGGTTTTGAAGCCTGCCGGTGGGCCAACATTTTATGTTCTTTGAGAACTCGATAAAAACTCGATTCGGAGGCCAAATAGACCCCTTGATCAGCAAGGTGGGGAACAATCTGTTTGGGTGATAAATCCCGAAACTGCTCATTATTGGACACATCGAGTATTTGTTTTCTTTCCTTTGCGCTGAGCTTGTTCGCAGGAACTGATACTGGGCCATTGCGCTGATCTTGGCCACCATCCTGATGACGCCACCGGATGATCGTACGGGCACTGAGTCCAATCATGGTTGCGGCTGTTTTCAATCGGGCGCCGGATTCAACGGCATTGTCGATAAGACTCATGATCATTTTCCGTTGCTCCTGGTTGTGGGATTGTCCTCGTCCCCCCAGATCTCCTGGACTTTTTTTTTCAACACCAACAGTGCCGCTGTCTCAGCCAGGGCTTTGTCCTTTCGATTCAGTTCCTTTTCCAGGGCTTGAATACGTTTGGCATCAGCGATTTGGTGTCCGGTTTTCTTTTTGGAGAAGCCATTTTCAAGACCGTTGAGCATCTGCGAACGCCACTGGTCAAGATGGGCCTGATGGAGTCCCTTGCTGCGAAGAAAGGCGCCGAGTTGCTCATCGGAAAGCGAGGACGCTTCCAGAGCGATCTTGAGTTTATCTTCAGCGCTCCAATCGTTGGGACGCTTGGAATCGGTTATTTTAGCCATTTTTGTGTACTCATGTGCATTGTTCGGGAAAACATACGATGGACCAACACCGGCCATGCGTAACCATTTGGAAAGCGTTGCCTGGGAGACATCGACCTCCTTGGATAACGCCGAGGCTGATATCGCATCGGGGCCTGTCATTTTTTGAATCAGTTTGTTTTTAAGCATATCTGAATATTGCATGTCAACCTCCTCCGCCCCCAAAATAAAATTCGCGGAGAAAAATTTATCAGAGGTGACAACTATCCTGACACAGGGGGTTTGTGTAAAGTAGCCAGCATCGTGGCACCCTTCATCGGTCCGCCGTTATCGGAGTGAAGCACGAGTCC
>JAUYEO010000284.1 GCA_030689795.1 Desulfobacterales bacterium
ATGACACCGGAAAGTATCCACCAGGGAACATTCCGGTTCGAATTAAAGAGATTAACAACCGATTCTTTTATTTTTTTCAGCTTCATATATCAGGTGCTAAGTTTTAAGTATTAGGTGTTAAGATCCGTGATTCGTAGATCGTGGTTCGTGATCCGACTATCGACTCACGGCTTGCGGGCTACGCTGTTTCACTTTGTGCCTTTGTGCCTTTGCCCCTTTGAACCTTGCTTTTTACCCCTTGAACCCTTCTGTTCACTACTCACCGGTTTATTGCCTGTTTCCGCTTCTTTTCCTCAAGCCCTTCGTACGCTTCAATAATATCCTGTACAAGCTTATGTCTTACAACATCCGTTTTTGAAAAGAAGACAAACCTTATCCCCTCGATTTTCTGCAGAATATCCTTCGATTCTATTAGTCCTGATGTTTTTCCGGAAGGCAGATCAATCTGGGTAATATCACCTGTGATAACCGCTTTTGAGCTGAATCCTATACGGGTAAGAAACATTTTCATCTGCTCTGAAGTTGTATTCTGGGCTTCATCAAGTATGATAAACGAATCGTTCAAAGTCCTCCCGCGCATGAATGCAAGCGGAGCAACCTCAATTACACCTTGCTGCATAAGGCTTGAAACCTTTTCAAACCGCATCATATCGTGAAGGGCATCATAAAGCGGCCTCAAATATGGATCGACTTTTTCGGCAAGATCGCCCGGCAGAAAACCGAGCGCCTCCCCGGCTTCAACGGCAGGCCTTGTCAGTATAATCCTGTTTACAAGTCCTTTCGTGAGGGCGGAAATCCCCATAGCCATGGCAAGATAGGTCTTGCCTGTCCCTGCCGGGCCTATCCCGAAGACGATATCATAACCGCGCATGGCATCAATATATTCCTTCTGCGCCAGGCTCTTTGGAGTTATCGAATGTTTCTTTGCTGTTATGTATACCGTATCGAGGAAAATATCTTTTAGTTTAACATGATCGTCATTTGAAAGAAGCTTTACTGCATAATCGATATCATTCGGATAAACCGGATAATTCTCTTTAAGCAGGCCGTAGAGCTGCTTTAATACATTCTGGGCAAGGTTGGCGGCAACAATCTCACCTTCTATAAAAGCAGTATTTCCCCGTGCATGTATCTTAACATCAACTGCATCGGCCACTCTCTGAAGATTGCTGTTATGTTCCCCGAAAAGCTGTTTAGCCAGGTTTATATCTGAAAAAATCAGTTTTGTAAGATTGTTGTCTATGTCAATTTCCATATATTCTATTTTTAAAATAATTGGGACGCAGATTTTCGCCGATACCCGCAGATAATTTTTATATTAATTCTCTATATTGAAAATCCCGACAATCTGCGTTCATCTGCGTCCAAAAAAGAAATTCCTATACAATCAAATTACCGCCTTAATTCTGACTCCTTAATTCTGGCTCCTGACTTCTATTTGTTATTTATATGTTATCATGATTATGAAATCCATTGCAAACAACAAATTGCAAAGGGGATTACAAACCGGAGAAATGCCTTGACGGGATAAAAAACATTTTGTTATGATTCAGCTTTATCAATAAAATAAAGGCTATTTCGGATAGATTCGAGCCGATATCATGTTTTATTTATTCCGGCGAAAACTGATTAGATGAGCAATAAAGGGGGATTATGAATCTGTTTGATATCTTGATAATTATCATTTTATTATATTGCCTGGTAAGGGGTATTTTCAGGGGACTGCTTAAGGAGATGTCTTCCCTGATAGGGGTTTTTGGCGGTTTTTATGCTGCTTACACATATTATCACGAAGTCGGAAAATACCTTAAAAAATGGATAACCGACCCCAATTATATTAATATATTAAGCTTTCTATTGGTTTTTATTTGTGTTTTTCTTATAATTAGTATTCTTGGAATCATAATAAAGTATATTTTAAAGATAGTTTTTCTCGGATGGGTTGATCGGGTTTTCGGTGCAATTTTTGGGATATTAAAAGGAATATTAATAGGTTCCGTGCTTTTGATCGTATTTACGGCTTTTCTTCCGGGCAGCGCAAATATAATTCAAACATCTAAAACATCGCCTTATCTTGCCGGCATTTCCAACAAGATGATCAAGGTGACTCCGAAAGATTTGAAGCGCGAATACCAGATAAGAATAAAGGATATCGAAACAATTTGGGAGAAGATAAATCAGGCAAAAAAGAGCGTAATATAAAAAGATTGATAGAGCTTGTTGAAACTCTCAGAGGAGAAAACGGATGTCCGTGGGATAAAAAACAAAGTCCAAGAACAATGGCTGTTTATCTTCTGGAGGAGGTTTACGAGCTTGTTGATGCAATCGAATCAGGAAATCCAGATGACATCTGCGAGGAACTGGGAGATGTATTGTTCCATATCTTTTTTGTGGCAAAGCTTTTTGAAGAAAAGGGGCATTTTGATGCGGGAGATGTAGCAGGCCTGATAACCGAAAAAATGATACGCCGCCATCCCCATGTTTTCGGCTCCGAAAATGCGGAAAATGCCGGTGAGGTGAGAAAACGCTGGCACACCATAAAGATGAATGAAAAAAGCCGCTTTAAAAACGGATCTGTTCTCGATTCGGTTCCCGGAGGGGTCCCTGCCCTCATGCGGGCGTACAGAATTTCGGAACGAGCCGCAAGATCAGGATTTGACTGGGATAATATCGAAGACGTGATGCAAAAAGCTGAAGAAGAGTGGTCCGAATTTCAGTGCGCCCTTAATGAAAAAAACAAGGCTGATATTTCCGTTGAATTCGGGGACATACTTTTTACCCTTGTCAATGTTGCTCGCTTTGCGGCAATTCACCCTGAAACCGCATTGAAGGATTCGATAAAAAAATTCGAAGCACGTTTCAGGCAGATGGAAAAGAGCCTGGCGGAAAGCGGACGCAATATTGACTCCGTACCCCGCAATGAACTTGACGCACTATGGGAGGAAGTGAAAAAGGCGTGAACCATGATTGCAATAATTGATTATGATGCCGGAAACCTTACAAGTGTTGCAAGAGCTGTAACTCACCTCGGGTTCAAGTGCATTGTCACAAATAAAAAAGAAGAGATAGACAGGGCCGAGCGTATTATATTTCCGGGAGTCGGGGCAGCCGGTTCCGCCATGAAAAGCATTAAACGTCTTGGTCTTGATAAAGCCATAAAAGAGTCCTTTTCATCAGAAAAACCAATCCTCGGTATATGCCTTGGAACCCAGGTTATAATGGAATACAGCGAGGAAAACGACACAAAGTGCCTCGGAATCATAGGTGGAAAAGTCCTTTCTTTCAAATTTGATGAGATACGAAGAAATGGACTCGGACTCAAGATACCCCACATGGGATGGAACCGGATCATATTGCAGAAGAAGCATTTTATCCTCTCGGATCTGAAGGAAGAAGACGAGTTCTATTTTGTCCACGGATATTATCCGGCGCCTGATGATCCCGCTCATTTAATCGGAACAACCGAATACGGGATTTCATTTCCATCAGTTATCGGATACAAAAACATATTGGCTACCCAGTTCCATCCCGAAAAAAGCGGAAGACCCGGTCTTTCGATACTAAAAAATTTCTGCATATGGAAACCATGTTAAGCAAACGCATTATTCCATGCCTCGATGTTCGCGACGGCAAAACAACAAAAGGGATAAAATTCAAAGGCAACGTGGATATCGGTGATCCGGTTGAAATGGCCCGGTTTTATTATGAATCGGGAGCCGATGAGATTGTATTTTACGATATCACCGCATCGAGCGAAAAAAGGGATATCATGATAGATGTGGTAAGGCGCGTTGCCGAAACCATATTTATACCCTTTTCGGTTGGAGGCGGAATACGCACCCTTGAAGACATGCGCAAGGTCCTTCTGGCAGGAGCGGAAAAGGTAAGCGTCAATTCGGCTGCCGTAAGGAATCCTGAAATTATTTCAAAAGGGGCGGAAGCTTTCGGAAACCAGTGTATCGTTCTCGGCATGGATGTGAAATATGTGGGGAAAAGCGAGAAGATTCCTTCGGGCTATGAAATGGTGATAAACGGGGGAAGAACCTTCATGGGAATCGACGCTCTTAAATGGGCCATCGAGGCGGAAAAGCTCGGAGCAGGCGAGATATGCCTGAACTCGATTGATGCTGACGGCACTTGTGAAGGCTATGAGTTAAACCTCACCTCCCTCATTTCGGAAAATGTCGGAATTCCGGTGATAGCATCGGGCGGGGCCGGCAAACCGGAGCATCTTTATGATGTTCTGACTAAAGGAAAGGCTGATGCCGCGCTGATAGCCTCGATGGTGCATTACGGCACATACTCGATTTCTGGAATAAAATCCTATCTTGATAAAAGCGGCGTAAAGGTTAGAAAGAGCTGGTGAGACTGCGGTTCGCTTATGCCCATACCGCTGCCCGGCTCCAAATCGATGCATTGATTACGCCGGCGAATCACAGGATCTCAGCCTTCTCAGGCTTTCCTCATATTCTTTCGCGTTCATCATTTCGCCCATAAATCTTTCCTCTGTTCAGTTATCCTGATGTTTTGTTTTACCTTATCACATCCGCTTTCCGGCGAAAAGAGCTTTTCAAAGCTCTCATATAATCTTGACACATTCAACCGTAGGGAATAGCGTCTATTTTTAATTCGCTCGCTAACCCCGATGCAAGTCCAGCCTTGGGAAAAGGCTTCTGGATGAAGACCAGACCTTTTTCACCACGAAAGGCGGATTACTCATCATTCATCACTTCCCTTGCACCTCCCGCACCTTGGCGGCCAGGTCCTTCATCGAGAACGGCTTCTGAATGAAGTTGACGCCCGGGTCCAGCACCCCGTGATGGGCGATGGCATTGGTCGTGTAGCCTGACATGTACAGGTATTTCATACCCGGCCTAAGGGCGCTGAGCCGTTTCAGCAGATCGCGACCGCTCATCTCCGGCATCACCACGTCGGTTATAACCAGATGGATGTCGCTCGCGTATTGCTCGGCCAGTTGAAACGCCTTGTCTGGACTACTCGCGGCCAGCACTGTGTAACCCAATTCTTCGAGCATCATTTTAACCATTTTCAGGAGCGCTTCGTTGTCCTCGACAAGCAGCACCGTCTCAGTACCGGTCAAAAGCTCGGCATGGGCGCTTTGTTCGGCGGTCGCAGTTCCCTCTTCCTTGAGCCAGGGCAGGTATATCCTGAATGTCGTACCCTTTCCCGGCTCGCTGTATACATTGATAATGCCGTAGTTCTGCTTGACTATACCGTACACCGTGGCAAGACCCATGCCGGTACCCTTTCCAACCTCCTTGGTGGTGAAAAAGGGCTCAAAGATCTTCTTCAGAGTATCTTTGTCCATGCCGCAACCGTTGTCGCTGACCGCAAGCATGGCATAATGCCCTGGAACAGAACCCGAGTGCTGAGCGCAATACGAATCGTCAAACTCCGCCTTGCCGGTCTCGATTGTAATTTTGCCGACACCAGAGATTGAATCACGG